>NZ_JBFAPH010000170.1:0-14075 GCF_040675635.1 Streptomyces sp. NPDC049577 | reverse complement strand
TAGGCGGCGCCGTCGCCCCGGGGTGGCCGTCAGGCGCCGAGCGTTCGCGGCGCGCGGCCCCGCCGGCGCACCCGCCGCGGCGGAAGACCCCGAAGACATGGCCACCGGCCCCCGCCCGGCCCACCGGCGGCGGGTGCGCCGGTCCCGGGGCGGCATGCGGAATGATGGGGTGATGCGGATCATGTTCGTGGGCGACTCGATGACGATCGGTCGCGCCGGTGACCTCACCTGGCGCTACCGCATGTGGCAGCACCTTTGCCGGTCCCGCACCGGGCCGTTCGCGATCGTCGGGCCCCGCCGGGAGCTGTACGACCCGGCCGCCGACGCGCCCGTGTCGCTCGACTACGGCGCACCCGACTTCCCCGAGCGCGCCCGCGCGCACCTCGCCGGGTGGGGAGAGGGCTGGTTCCACATGGCGCCGGTCGTCGAGGACGCCGTGCGCGCCCACCGGGCCGACCTCCTGCTGGTCTCCCTCGGGCTCATCGACCTCGGCTTCTACACCGACGCCGAGCAGACCGCCGGCAACGTCCACCGCTTCGTCGACGCGGCCCGGGCGGCCGCGCCGCACGTCCGGGCCGTGTTCCTGCCCGTCATCCCCAACGTCCGGGCCCACGGCGAACCGGACTTCGCCGCCCAGATCGAGCGGTTCAACGAACTCCTCGGCAAGGCCGTCGCCGACCTCGACGCGCCCGGGTCCGAGCTGCTGCTCGCCTCGGTTCCGCCGGGCTGGGAGACGGACCGGGACACCTACGACGGCACCCACCCCAACGCGCTGGGCGAGCACCGGATCGCGGGGGCCTTCGCGAACGCGATGCACCAGGCGTGGGGCGTGGGCGGCCCGTACCGGCCCGCCGGCCCGGAGCGCCGAGCGGCGGGATGACCGGCCGCCCCGCCGGCGCCCCCAACGGGCCGGCCGTCTCCCGCCGGGAGTTCGACGAGGTCTTCGCAGCCGTCCGCACGTGGGGCCGCTGGGCCGACGCCGGGCGCGGCGCCTGGAACCGGGTGACCCCGGACCACGTGCGGCGGGCCGCCGGCCTGGTGCGGTCCGGGACGGTCGTCCCGCTGGCACGGCCCTGGGACACCGTGCCCGGGCCGGACAACGCCAAGCCCGCCCTGCACCACATGACCGACCTCGGTGACGTCGAACCCCCCGAGCCGGCCACCCACAAGGACTTCCTCGGTACGGACTACCACGGCAAGAGCGTCAGCCACCTGGACGCGCTGTCCCACGTCGCCTACCGCGGACGGTTGTACGACGGCGGCGCGGCCCGCGAGCTCGTCGGCGCCGCGGGGGCCGCGTTCGGGGGAGTGGCGGCGCTCGGCGCCCTGGTGACCCGGGGTGTGCTCCTCGACCTGCCCGCCGTGCGGGGTCTGCCCTGGCTGGAACCCGGAGCGGCCGTGCACGCCGAGGACCTCGCCGCCGCCGAGACCGCGCTCGGCGTCGAGATCGCCGAGGGGGACGCCGTGCTGCTGCGGGTCGGCCGCTTCCGCCGCCGCCGCGAGCAGGGCCCCTGGGACGCCGACGCGGCCGGCGCGGGCCTCCACGTGCACGCCGTGCCCCTGCTGGCCGAGCGCGGCATCGCCCTGCTCGGCGGCGACGGGGACAGCGATGTGCGCCCCTCGCCGGTCGAGGGCGTGCACTCACCGGTCCACGCCCTCGCCGTCGCCGCGATGGGCGTGCCGCTGCTGGACAACCTGGACCTGGAGGCGCTCTCCGCCGCCTGCGCCGAGGCGGGCCGGTACGCGTTCCTGCTCGTCGTGGCTCCGCTGAACGTCCCCGGCGGGACGGGCTCCCCCGTCAACCCGGTCGCCGTGCTCTGACCCGGCGGCCGTGTCACGGACCGTAGTGGCCGTCAGCCCTCCGCAACCCCATCCGTTAAAAGGGCAAAGTTCTAAAATTGGGGCATCGGCGCAAGTCCCGACGAGGGAAGTGGTCCGGATGGGGCTCGTGGCGGCCGACATCGGCCCCGTACTCGCCCGCGAGCAGTTCTTCCGCGGCGCCCCGGTCGAGGCGGACATCCGCGGCCCGATCCTGAGCTCCTGGCAGCGCAGCGTCTCGCTGGGCCTCTCACCGGGCGGCTGCGAGCTTCCCTACACCGACGACCTCGACCTCGACGGGCGCCTCGTCCGCGCGGCCCGGCCCGTCCTGGACCGGCTGGAGGCGCGGTTCGCGGGCCGGAACATGAACGTGGCGCTCGCGGACGCGCGCGGCGCCGTGCTGGAGCGACGGTTCGGCAGCGCCTCCATGGTCAGGCGGCTGGCCGAGATCCAGAGCGTCCCCGGCTTCGTCTTCGCCGAGAAGTTCGCCGGGACCAACGGCATCGGCCTGGCCCTCGCCGAGCGGCACCAGATCAGCGTCTACGGCGCCGAGCACTTCGCCGAACGCTCGCAGACCAACGCCTGCTCGGCCATCCCGGTCCGGGACCTGCTCAGCGGGCGCATCGAGGGAGTCCTCTGCCTGGGCTACCCGCACACCGATGTGGACGCCGCGCTGGACACCGTCATCCGCAAGGCCGCCGCCGCCATCGAACGGCGGCTGCTGGAGCAGAGCTCGGTACGGGAACGCGCCCTGCTCCGGGCGTACGCCGAGGCCAGGCGCCGTGCGCCGGCCGGTGACGGGCAACTGGGCGAGCTCGCCGCGAGCGGCCTGGACTGGCGGGACCAGCTGATCCTCAAGGAGCGGGCCACCGAGCTGATCTCCGCGGGCCTGCGGGCCGCCGTCGAGGTGGCGCTGCCCGGCGACCGGCGGGTCACCCTGCTCAGCCGTCCCGTGACCAGCCCCGACGGCGTGGAGGGCGTCGTGGTCGAGGCGGTCATGCCCGCGGGGCACCAGCGCCTCACGGTCACCGCGGAAGCCGAGGCCGAGGTGGCAGTCGCGGCGGGAACCGGCGTCGCGGCCGCGATGGGCG
Source organism: Streptomyces sp. NPDC049577 (assembly GCF_040675635.1). Taxonomy (NCBI): domain Bacteria; kingdom Bacillati; phylum Actinomycetota; class Actinomycetes; order Kitasatosporales; family Streptomycetaceae; genus Streptomyces; species Streptomyces sp. NPDC049577. The sequence goes on along the minus strand of NZ_JBFAPH010000170.1, from coordinate 11,166 downwards.
CCGCCGCCCCCGGACGGGCTCCCGCGGCCGGTACGGCCGGCACGGGCGGCGAGGCGACCGGCCGGCTGGTGCTGGTCGGTGAACCCGGAGTGGGCCACTACGCCGTGGCGGCCCGGCGCCGCCTGGAGCTGCTGTCCGAGGCCAGCACCCGCATCGGCACCACCCTGGACGTCGAGCGCACCGCGGCGGAGCTCGCCGAGATGGCCGTCCCGCGCCTGGCCGACTTCGTCACGGTCGACCTGCCCGAGGCGGTGCTGCGCGGCGAGGAGCCGGCCGACCCCGGCAAGGACCTCCGCCGGGTCGTCGTCCACGGCATCCGCGAGGACTGCCCCTTCTACCCCGCCGGCGAACCGGTCGACCTCCGGCCGACCACCCCCCAGCTCCGCTGCCTGGCCGGCGGGCGGACCGTCCTCGAACCCGACCTGCGGAACGCCGCCGGCTGGATCGCCCAGGACCGCGGGAACGCCCAGCGCCTCCTCGCCCACAACATCCACTCCCTCATCGCCGTCCCGCTGCTCGCCCGCGGCATCGCCCTGGGCATAGCCAGCTTCTACCGCTCCCGGGACCCCGCCCCCTTCGGCGACGACGACCGCTCACTGGCCCAGGAGCTCGCCACCCGCGCGGCCATCTGCATCGACAACGCGCGCCGGTACACGCGCGAGCACGCCACGGTCCTCGCCCTGCAGCGCAGCCTGCTGCCCCAGAGCTTCCCCGAGCAGAACGCCGTCGAGGTCGCCCACCGCTACCTGCCCGCCGAGTCCGGCGTCGGCGGCGACTGGTTCGACGTCATCCCCCTCTCCAGCGCCCGCGTCGCCCTCGTCGTCGGCGACGTCGTCGGCCACGGCCTGCACGCCGCCGCCACCATGGGCCGGCTGCGCACCGCCGCCCGCAACTTCGCCGAACTCGACCTGCCCCCGGACGAGGTCCTCACCCACCTCGACAACCTCGTCGGCCGCCTCGACCGCGAGGAGTGCGGCGACGACCCCTTCGCCGGCATCACCGGCATCATCGGCGCCACCTGCCTGTACGCCATCTACGACCCCACCACCCAGCAGTGCGCCATGGCCCGCGCCGGCCACTGCCCGCCCGCGCTGGTCCGGCCCGACGGCACCGTCACCTTCCCCGACCTGCCGGCCGGCCCGCCGCTGGGACTGGGCGGGCTGCCCTTCGAGACCGCCGAGTTCCACCTCCCCGAGGGCAGTCAGCTCGTCCTCTACACCGACGGGCTCATCGAGGACCGCGACCGCGACTTCGACACGGCCCTGGAGCAGCTGCGCCGGGCCCTCGCCCACCCCAACCGCCCGCCCGAGGACACCTGCCGGGCGGTCGCCGAACACGTCATGCCCGACCACCCCGCCGACGACATCGCCCTGCTCGTCGCCCGCACCCACACCCTCGACCCGCACCGCATCGCCACCTGGGACCTGCCCGCCGACCCGGCGCTGGTCTCCTCCGTGCGCGCCGCCGTCACCCGCCGGCTGGCCGACTGGGGGCTGGACGAGGTGAGCTTCTCCGTCGAACTGCTGCTCAGCGAGCTGGTCACCAACGCCATCCGGTACGGCGGCGGCCCGATCCAGGTGCGGCTGCTCTACGACCGCAATCTCACCTGCGAGGTCTCCGACACCAGCAGCACCGCCCCCCACCTGCGCCAGGCGGCCATCACCGACGAGGGCGGCCGCGGCCTGTTCCTCGTCGCACGGCTCTCCCAGGCCTGGGGCACCCGCTACACCCCCGGGGGCAAGGCCATCTGGGCCGAATGCGCCCTGGAGGTCCCCGGCGGCACGGGTGACCCCGTACTCGTCCCCGACATCTCCGCCTGCGCGGGTCTCGGCGACATCGACGACATTCCCGCCATCTGACCGGCCCTCCGGGACCGGGGACGGAACGAGCCGTAGCATGTCCGAAACGCGGTAGAAGGCCCCGAAAGGGTCAGTGGGTCCGACAGCCGACTCCCGGAGAAGTCCGTGCCCGACGCTCCCGACATCACCCCGCTCCCGGGCCGCGGCCCGCGGACCCTCGTCCGCATACGCGGCCTCGGCAAGCGGTTCGGCGGCACGCTCGCCCTGGACGCGGTCGACCTCGACGTCGACGCCGGCCGGATCCTGGCCCTGCTGGGCCCCAACGGCGCCGGGAAGTCCACCCTCATCAAGGTGCTCGCCGGCGTCCACCGCGCCGACACCGGCGAGGTCACCGTCGCCGGACACCCGCTCGGGACCGAAGCGGCCTCCCGCGCCATGTCCTTCATCCACCAGGACCTCGGACTCGTCGCGTGGATGACCGTCGCCGAGAACATCGCCCTGGGCGCGGGCTACCCGCGCCGCGCGGGCCTGGTGTCCTGGCGGCGGACCCGGCGGCAGTGTGCGGAGGCCCTGGACATCATCGCCGCGCACCTCGACCCGGACGCCGTCGTCGCCGACCTCACACGCGCCGAGCGCGCCCTGGTGGCCATCGCCCGCGCCCTGTGCACCCGGGCCGAGGTCATCGTCCTGGACGAGCCGACCGCCAGCCTCCCGGCGGCCGACTGCGACCGGCTCTTCGGCGTCCTGCACACCCTGCGCGACCAGGGCCGCGGCATCGTCTTCGTCACCCACCGGCTCGACGAGGTGCACAAGGTCGCCGACGTCTTCGCCGTCCTCCGCGACGGCCGCGTCGTCAGCCACGGCCCCCTCGCCGGCTACGGCCCCGCCCGGCTGGTGCACGACATCGTGGGCCACGAACCGGCGCCCCACCGCATCGCCGACCCCGACGCCGCCGGCCCGCCCGTGCTCACCCTCGACGGCCTGCGGACAGAGAACGCCGGCCCGGTCGACCTGCGGCTGCGGGCCGGCGAGATCCTCGCCATGGTGGGCCTCACCGGCGCCGGGCACATGGACCTCGGCCGGGCCCTCGCCGGCTCCCGGCCGATCCTCGCCGGCCGGGCCGAGCTCGGCGGACGGACCTACCACCCCCGCGGCGTCGCCGGCGCCGTCGCCGCCGGCGTCGGCTTCGTCACCGGCAACCGCCAGGACGAGGGCTGCGCCCCGGAACTGACGGTCCGCGAGAACTTCCTGGCCAACCCCCGGGCCGGCGACCCGGCGGCCCCGCACTGGATCAGCCCCGGGCGCGAACGCGCCGAGGCCGGCGACCTGATCGAACGGTTCGCGGTACACCCCCGCAACAGCGAGGTGCCGATCGCCACCCTCTCCGGCGGCAACCAGCAGAAGGTCGTGCTCGGCCGCTGGCTCCGGCTGCCCCGGAACCTGCTCGTCCTGGAGGAGCCGACCGCCGGGGTGGACGTGGGCGCCAAGGCGGCGCTCTACCGCCTGCTCCACGACGCACTGGCCCGGGGACTCGCCGTCCTGCTCATCTCCACCGACTTCGAGGAGGTCGCCACCGTGTGCCACCGCGCGCTGGTGTTCGTCCGCGGAACCGTGACGGAGGAGCTGAGCGGCGACGCCCTCACCGTCACCGCGCTCGCCCACGCCGCGTCGGCCATGTCCGCCGTCACCGGGAGCCCGGCACGATGAACCGGCTCGGGCACCTCGTCGGCGCCTACGGCCTCCTGGCCCTCACCGCCGCGCTGTTCCTGGCCTTCTCCCTCGCCCTGCCCGACACCTTCCCCACCCTGGACAACATCTCCGCCGTCCTGTCCAACCAGTCGATCCCCGCCCTGCTCGCCCTCGGCGCGACCATCCCCATCGCCACCGGCGCGTTCGACCTGTCCATCGGCTACGGGCTCGGCCTCGCCCACGTCGTGACGATGTGGCTGATCGTCACCGAGGGCTGGCCCTGGCCGCTCGCCTGCCTCGTGGTGCTCCTCGGCGGCACGGCCGTCGGCGCCGCCAACGGCGTCGTCGTCGAGTTCGCGAAGATCGACTCCTTTATCGCCACCCTCGGCACGGGCAGCATCATGTACGCCTTCACCGGCTGGATCACCGACGGCGCCCGGATCGTCCCCGGCCCGCACGGCCTGCCGCCCGCCTTCACCGACCTCTACGACTCCCGCTTCCTCGCCCTGCCGGTGTCCGCCTTCTACGTCCTCACCCTCACCGCCGCCCTGTGGGTGCTCCTCGAACGGCTGCCGCTCGGCCGGTACCTGTACGTCATCGGCTCCAACCCGCGCACCGCCGACCTGGTCGGCATCCCCGCCCGGCGCTACGTCGTCCTCGCCTTCACCGGCTCGGGACTGGTCGTCGGCATCGCCGGCGTCCTGCTCGCCGCGCAGCAGCAGACCGGCAACCCCAGCGTCGGCATGGACTACCTGCTGCCCGCCTTCGTCGGCGCCCTGCTCGGCTCCACCGCGATCCGGCCCGGCCGGCCCAACGCCCTGGGCACCCTGGTCGCCGTGACCGTCCTGGCCATCGGCCTCGCCGGCATCGGCCAGCTCGGCGCCCGGTTCTGGGCCACCCCCCTGTTCAACGGCAGCACCCTGCTCGTCGCCGTCGGCCTGGCCGGCTACGCCCACCGCCGGCAGCTGCGCCGCCGCCGGACGGCCCCCTGACCCCCGGGAGGAGCGCCCGTGCCCCCGAACCGCAGCACCGCACCGGCGATCGCCCTCGCCCTGGCCGCCGCGGCCACCGTCGTCACCGGCTGCGAACGCGGCGCCTCGACCGGCCCGGCCCCCCTCCCCGCCCGCCCGGCCACGCCCGGCTGTCCCACCGCCCTGGCGGGCGCCGAAACGGCCGTACGGCAGGCGGAGAAGACCGACTTCGCCTGGAACGGCCCCACCACCGGCCCCCGGGCGGTCCCCGGGAAGGACATCGTCTTCGTCGCGCAGACCATGACCAATCCCGGCGTCGCCGGCACCGCCAAGGGCGTCCAGGACGCCGCGCGGGCCATCGGCTGGCACCTCCGGGTCATCGACGGCCAGGGCACCCCCGCCGGCCTCCAGGCGGCCTTCGGCGAGGCCATCGCCCTGCGGCCCGCGGGCATCGTCATCGGCGGCTTCGACCCCCTGGTGACGTCCCAGCAGGTCGCGAAGGCGGGCGCCGAGCACATCCCGCTCATCGGCTGGCACGCGGTCGGCTCGCCCGGACCGAGCGAGAACCCCCCGCTCTTCACCAACGTCACCTCCCGGGTGGAGGACGTCGCCCGGATCAGCGCGGACTGGATCACCGCGCGCTCCCACGGCGACGCCGGAGTCGTCCTGTTCACCGACGCCTCGATCCCCTTCGCACGCCACAAGTCCGACCTGATCAAGAAGGAGCTCGCCGCCTGCCCCGGCGTACGGCTCCTGGCGGAGGAGAACATCCCGCTCCCCGACACGAGCAGCCGCACCCCCGAGGCGGTCTCCGCCCTCCTCGCCCGCTTCCGCGACAGGTGGACCCACTCCGTCGCCATCAACGACGTCTACTTCGCCGACGCCGCCCCGGCCCTGCGCGCGGCACGCCGGAAGGGCGCCGGAGCGCCCTTCAACATCGGCGCGGGCGACGGCGACCCCTCCGCCTTCCAGCGCATCAACAGCCGCCAGTTCCAGACCGCCACGGTCCCCGAGGCGCTCACCGAACAGGGCTGGCAGATCGTCGACGAGTTCAACCGCGCCTTCTCCGGCGCGCCCCCCAGCGGATACGTCACCCCCGTCCACATCACCACGGCGGCCAACAGCGGCGGAGCCACGGCCTGGGACCCGCGCGGCTACCGGGCGGCGTACCTCGGGATCTGGGGCAGGGGGTGACCCTCAGCCCGACGGCAGGACCCTGCGGAGGGCCGCGTCGAGCTCCTTCGCCACGTCCTCGTCGGACGCCGACGGGGACGCCGACCGCGAGTGGAGCCTGCTCAGCTCCGTGGTGAACGCGTGGGTGAACGCGCCGTAGAGCGGAGTGCGCGGCCGCAGGGCCGCCGCTTCGAGGGCCGGCAGGAGGGTGCTCCGGGCGTACAGGGGACGCCGGAACGCGTCGCGCGGCATGTCACCGCCGCCTCCCTCCGACGACGGGGCCGCGCCGGGGGCCGCGCGGCGTTCGTCGCACGACAGGCCCGGGTCCGTGTAGGCGGACTTGCGGGTCGCCGCGAAGCCGGCGTCGAGCAGACAGCGCTCGCTCGTCCTGTCGGTGAGAAACCTGACGAGCTCCTGGGCCTTGCGCACCCGTTCCGTGGGCATGGCGGGGTTGGACGACACCGCGAGGTTCTGACCGCCCAGTACGGCCGCGCCGGGGAGGGGCGCGACGCCGAGCCGGTCACCCCCCAGGGCGGCGTGCAGCGTCCGGTACGCGTACGGCCAGTGACGGAGGAAGGCGGTCCGGCCCTCCGCGAAGTCCTTCAGGCTGCCGGCCTCGTCCGAGCCGAAGGCACCCTCCAGCGTGTGCGCGCTCTCGGTGCGCCGCCGGAACTCCGCCACGCCCTTCTCCAGTTCCTTCCGGGTGGCCGAGTAGTCGCCGTCCTCGTCGGTCAGCCGGACCCCCGCCGAGGCGAACGCCTCCGTGCCGTTGACGGTGAGCCCCTCATAGGGGCTGAGCTGACTCGTCCAGGCGCTCCGGTAGTCCTTCGACCTGTCGGACTTGTCGGCACGGGCCCACGCGTCCACCGCGTCCATCAGCGGGGCCACGTCGTTCCACGTCGTGTGCCCGCTCGTGAGCGTGCCGAGCTTCTTCTCGTCGATTCCCGCGCCGCCGACCAGGTAGTCGCGGCGGTAGTACAGCAGACCGACGTCGCTGTTGAAGGGCGCGGCGTAGACCTTCCCCTTCCAGCGGGCGGTGGCCGCCACCTCGGCGAGGACGTCGCCGTCGTCGGCGTAGTCCTTCGGCAGTTCCCGGACGAGGCCGGCCGCGGCGAACTCCGCGACCCAGGTGACGTCGAGGTTCACGACGTCGTAGCCGGCACTGCCCGACTGCAGCGCCGCGAGCAGCTGGCTCCGTTGCCGGTCGGCGGATCCGGGCAGGATGACGGCGCTCGCGCGGTAGGGCGAGTTCTCCTTCTCCTGGAGCTCGTTCCACGCGTCGAGCAGACGTTTGCGGACCCCGTTCTGACCGGTGACGTCCAGACCGGTGGCCATCAGCAGCTGCGTCCCGGTCACCGGTCGCACCGGCGCCGCCGTGGCATGCCCGCCCTGCTCCCCGGCCCCGGAGCAGGCGGTCGCCCCCAGCACCAGGGCAGCACACCAGACGAGCCACCGGACGATTCCCGAGCGTTTCATGCTGCCCCCGTCGTGCTACTGGTGCCCCTGAGCGACCCGGGAGATCTCGGTGCCGAGATTCCCCGCCAGGTCGCTCCGGGCGTCGAGACACGTGCCGCCGCTCGCTTCGGCCACACGCAGGTCGAACCGGCCCTTCAGACAGCCGCCCGAGTCGAACGAGACCATCACCACGGGCACCTTCCGGCTGCCCGTGAACCGCACCAGGTCGTCCTGCCGGGCCGCGCTCATACGGTCGTTGTCCTCGTCGTCGGTGAGGAGGACGACGAGCTGGGGGTGGCCGTCGTCCTCGTCCCCGCCGGGCATCCCGTTCAAAGCCGCCCGCAGCGCGCCGTCGACATCGGCCTCCATGGACAGTTCCGGCACGGCACCGTCGATCTTCTTCGCCGCCTCGGCGGCCTTGTCCTGCTCACTCCTGTCGGCGGACTTCGCCCCCGAGCCGTGGGTGCCGAAGGCGAGCAGTTCGCGGTACGGCGGGTCGGAGCCCTGGGAGGCGACGCCCCACACGCCGAACATGTCACCGGGGCCGAAACGGCCGAAGGACTGCTTGAGGATCTCCCGCGCGTTGTTCGCCCCGTCCCACCACCGGCTCATGGACCCGGAGGAGTCCAGCAGGAAGCGGACCCGGCTCGCGGCGTTGGCCTGCCGGTACTGCTCCAGCGTGGCCGCGGCCTCGTCCGCGGACAGGGGGCGGGGCGCCGGGCCGGAGCTCATCAGCAGGCCGGGCGACGGAGAGGGAAGAGCGGCCTGTGGCGCGTCACGGAACGTCTCGGCTCGGAACACCTTCCGGCCGTCCTCCGACGCCAGCCAGTCCCGGAACCGCTGAACGGCCTGGTCGCGCTCCCCTTCGTCCCGGCGGGCGTCGTTCCAGCGGACGTGGACGAACACCGGGGCGAGCCCGGGCACGTCGTTCGGGTACTCCGCCACCCGTGTCACCCCGGTCTCCCCGACACAGCGCTGGTACTGGCCGAGGGTGGGCTCCGCCACCAGGACCGCGGTGCGCCGGTCCACCGCCCGGTCCTCGGCGGAATCACCCCCGGCCAGTCCGCACACGAGGTCCCTGCCCGTCGGCGCCGGCCGTCCCTGGCGCCGCTGCCCCAGCTCGACGTTGCGCGGGGCGTCCGTCCGGTACAGGCCCCGGGCCGCGGCGAGCCCCGCGTCGGTGTACCGCGGGTCGGCCCGCCGGACCTCGGCCTGCGCGCCCTTCGCCTTCATCGCGCCCAGCAGGTCGGTGAGTCCGCGGTCCACGCGCAGGCCCTGGGGCTCCGCGAGCTGTTCGGGCAGCAACAGGACCATGGGCGCGTAGGCCAGCGGCCGTTCGTCGTCGAAGTCCAGGCTGAGCACCGACGACTGGTTGCCCCCCTCGTCCCGCGCCCGGCGCGCGCCGGCCGAGGACGCCGGTATCCACACGTCCGGCTGCGGCCCCACCGTGCCCACCGGGTTGAACCCGGACCGGCCCCCGTGGGCCCACTCGCCGTACTGGGTACGGAACGCCTCCACGGCCTCGGCGGAACCGGCGCTGTAGACGGTGATGCCGGTGCGGCGGCAACGGTCCGCGTCGGTGTTCCCGCCGGACGCGACGAAGCCGTCCGCCGCCCTGCGGACGACCGGCTCCAGATCCGGGTCGGTGAGCACCCGCAGTTCGAGCGGCGGATGGTCCGCGCACGAGGCCGCGGGACCCTCGCCGCGCGAGTCCCCGGACAAGGCCCACCAGAGGATGCCGGTGAGCGCGATCGCCACCGCCAGCAGCGCCGCGGTGATCAGCCGGACGGGGCGGTGGCCGGACCCGCCGTTCGCCCGGCCGTTCCCGTCCCCGCCGTTCGAGCCGTCCTCGCCGTTCGCCTCTCCGGGAGGAGTCCCGCCGCCGGGCCGGGCGGGGCGCGCCGGACGGGCCAGGACCTCCTGGTCCGCGGCGTCCTTCCGGCACGCCTGGGGGCTCCACTCCCTGCCGCCCACCGTCCTGTGGCGGCGCAGGCCGTCCGAGAGACGCTGGTGCAGGCCGCCGAGGGTCACGGCCCCGCCGGACGCGTGGGCGCCCTGTCCCAGGTGCCGTATCAGCTGGGCCGTGTACGGGGTCGGTGTCGCGTCGTCCCCGGCGTCGATCCGCTGGTTCTTCTGCACCGACAGCAGCAGGGACACGCGCTTCTGGTCCTGCTCGTCGAGCTCCTCCCACGCGCTCGAGGCGTTGCCCGCGTAGCAGCAGTCGAGGACGACCACGGTGTGCCGGGGCCTGTTCTCGCCGGAACACAGCCGGTTGAGCACGTCCTCCCAGCGGATCCACCCCGGGAAGCCGGGCCCGCTCTCCACCTCCGCGTCGCGGAGCCCCAGCAGGAGACGGCCGTGTCCGCCCGTGCGCGTGTCGACGATGCCGTGGCCGGCGAAATAGACCAGGAGCAGCTCGTCCGCATGGTCCCGCGCGTACCCCAGACGGTTCTCGAACTGCTCGACCCCCGGCGAGGAGAGCGACTCCACACCGTCCTCGTCGAAGAGCCCTCCCGCGCACAGCGCCGTCCGCAGCCCGTCCAGGTTGTGCCGTACGGCCGCGATGTCTCCCAGGCCCTCGGCGTACGTCAGCGGTCGTTTGCTGGTGTAGTGCGCCACGCCGACGAGCAGGGCGCGCCCGGCGGTCCGGTTCCGCTCCGGTCCGGCCATGGCGCTACGCCCGCTCGTCGTCCAGCTCTGCCCGGAAGTCGGGAGGATCCGGATCCCCGAGGGCGCGCCGGCTCGTCCGCCACTCCTTGATGGACCCGGCCACTCGCCTCATGAGCTCGGCGGCGGCCGCGGAACCGGCCCAGTCCACCAGATGGAGCACGATGTCCAGCTGAGGGCCCATGGGGACACCGGCCTCCGTACGCCGGGCCCCCCGCTTCACCTGCACGCGGCCCTGCAACTCCGGTTCGCCCCTGAGCCAGGCCTCCAGGGACTTGACGTCCCTCTCCTGGACCTGGCCGGGCGCGGAGATGCGCACGTCGCGCCGTAAGCCGTCCTCTCCCTGTGCCATAGCCCGACATGGTGCCACGGAGCGTCGCCTTCCAGGAGGGGCCCGAGAGCGTGTTCTTCCGCGGAACGGCAGGCGGGCTCCTCCCACTCGCCCGTCACCCTGCGGTTGAGGTCAGCGCTACAGCCCGTCCTGCCGCGCCGCTTGGGGGCGGACCGGGAGCGGTGGGCCCAAGGGCGGAGTGCACCGGCAGCTGCTGAGCGACCTCCGTTCGGGGGAGATCACGCGGTTCCGCGCGCACGGTCGTCCGCGCGGAACCGGCCGTGGCCACACTGCTGCCATGCCCGACCTCCCGCTGATCGCCCCCATGCTCGCCACCCCCGGCCCGCTCCCCGGCCCGCGCGAGGACGACCGCTGGGCGTACGAGACGAAGCTGGACGGCCAGCGGTGCGTCGCCTACCTGCCCGGGGACGGCACGGTCCGGCTGCGCGCCCGGTCCGGCGAGGACATCACCGCCGCCTACCCCGAACTGCACGGCCTCGCCGCCGACCTCGGCGACGTACCGGCGATCCTCGACGGCGAGATCGTCGCCCTCGACGAGCGCGGCCACAGCGACTTCGAGCGGTTGCAGCAGCGCATGGGCCTGGCCGGCGCCCCGGCCAGGGCGGCCCGCATGGCCGGCGAGGTCCCCGCCCACCTCATGCTCTTCGACGTCATGTACCTGCGCGGAGGGAAGCTGATCGACCGGCCGTACCGGGAACGGCGCGTGGCCCTGGAGGAACTCGGGCTGCGCGGCCCCTCCTGGTCGACCCCGGCCGCCATCGTCGGCCACGGCGCGAGCGCCCTCGCCGCCACGCGCGAGCAGGGCCTGGAGGGGCTGCTCTGCAAGCGACTCGACTCCCGCTACGCGCCCGGCGTCCGCTCCCGGGCCTGGGTGAAGATCCGCAACGTCGTGACCGCCGACGTCGTCATCGGCGGCTGGCTCCCCGGCCGCGGCCGGCTCGCCGGGCTGCCCGGCGCCGTCCTCGTGGGCATCCGGAGCGAGGAGGGCCTGCGGTACGCCGGCGCCGTCGGCACCGGCTGGACCGACCGCGAACGGGCGGCCCTCGCCGAACTCCGGCAC
>NZ_JBFAPH010000169.1:0-14083 GCF_040675635.1 Streptomyces sp. NPDC049577 | reverse complement strand
GCGAGTTCCCGCACCTCGGCGAGGCCCCCGTCCAGCGCGAACCCGCCCCGCCCGCGCCCACCGGCGGACTGCCCCGCGTGCGCCGCGACGAGGCGTACGAGGCGCTGCGGGCCCGCTCCGACGCACACCTCGCCGCCACCGGCGCCCGGCCACGGGTGTTCCTGGCCGCTCTCGGCACCGCCGCCGCGCACACCGCCCGCGTCACCTTCGCCGCCAACCTCCTCCAGGCCGGTGGCATCGAACCGGTGCACGAACCGGCCTCGGTCGACGCGGACTCGGCCGGTGCGGCCCTCGCGGCCGCCGGAGCGGACATCGCCTGCCTGTGTTCCAGCGACGCGCTCTACGCCGAGCAGGCAGAGGCCCTCGCGGCGGCGCTGAAGCAGGCGGGCGCCACCCGGATCCTCCTCGCCGGCAAGCCCCGCGGCGAGCAGCGCGAGGCGTATCTGCGGGCCGGTGTCGACGAGTTCGTCTTCGCGGGCGGCGACGCGGTCGCCGTCCTCTCCTCCCTCCTCGACCACATGGGAGTGGCGTGATGCGGATCCCCGACTTCTCCGGCATCGACCTGGGCCCGGCGTCCGGCACCGCCGACGCGGCGGCCTGGCGCGCGGCCCTCAAGGAGAGCACCGGCAAGAGCGCCGAGGACTACGTCTGGGAGACCCCCGAGGGCATCGGGGTCAAGCCCCTCTACACCGCCGAGGACCTCGACGGACTGGACTTCCTGGGCACCTACCCGGGCATCGCGCCCTATCTGCGCGGCCCGTACCCCACCATGTACGTCAACCAGCCGTGGACCATCCGGCAGTACGCCGGCTTCTCCACCGCCGAGGAGTCCAACGCCTTCTACCGCCGCAATCTCGCGGCCGGCCAGAAGGGCCTGTCCGTCGCCTTCGACCTGCCCACCCACCGCGGCTACGACAGCGACCACCCCCGCGTCACCGGCGACGTCGGCATGGCGGGCGTCGCCATCGACTCGATCTACGACATGCGGCAGCTCTTCGACGGTATCCCGCTCGACCGCATGAGCGTGTCGATGACGATGAACGGCGCCGTCCTGCCCGTCCTCGCCCTCTACATCGTCGCCGCCGAGGAGCAGGGCGTACCGCCCGAGAAGCTGGCCGGGACCATCCAGAACGACATCCTCAAGGAGTTCATGGTCCGCAACACCTACATCTATCCGCCCCGGCCCTCGATGCGGATCATCTCCGACATCTTCGCGTACACCTCGCGGAAGATGCCGCGCTACAACTCCATCTCCATCTCCGGCTACCACATCCAGGAGGCCGGGGCCACCGCCGACCTGGAGCTGGCCTACACCCTCGCCGACGGCGTCGAGTACCTGCGCGCCGGCCTCGGCGCCGGCCTCGACGTGGACGCCTTCGCGCCCCGCCTGTCCTTCTTCTGGGCGATCGGCATGAACTTCTTCATGGAGATCGCCAAGCTGCGGGCCGCCCGGCTGCTGTGGGCGCGCCTGGTCAAGCAGTTCGACCCGAAGAACACCAAGTCGCTGTCGCTGCGCACCCATTCCCAGACCTCCGGCTGGTCCCTGACCGCGCAGGACGTCTTCAACAACGTGGCCCGCACCTGCGTCGAGGCGATGGCCGCCACCCAGGGCCACACGCAGTCCCTGCACACCAACGCCCTCGACGAGGCGCTCGCCCTGCCCACCGACTTCTCCGCCCGCATCGCCCGCAACACCCAGCTGCTCCTCCAGCAGGAGTCGGGCACCTGCCGGGTCATCGACCCGTGGGGCGGCAGCGCCTACGTCGAGCGGCTCACCCACGACCTCGCCCGCCGCGCCTGGCAGCACATCCAGGAGGTCGAGGCGGCCGGCGGCATGGCCCAGGCCATCGACGCCGGCATCCCCAAGCTGCGGGTCGAGGAGGCCGCGGCCCGCACCCAGGCCCGCATCGACTCCGGCCGCCAGCCGGTCATCGGCGTCAACAAGTACCGGGTCGACAGCGACGAGCAGATCGACGTCCTCAAGGTCGACAACACCTCCGTCCGCGCCCAGCAGATCGACAAGCTCCGCCGGCTGCGCGCCGAACGCGACGAGACCGCCTGCCGGGACGCCCTGCACGCCCTCACCCGCGCCGCCGAGGCCGGCCCCGGCCCGGACCTCGACGGCAACCTCCTGGCCCTCGCCGTGAACGCGGCCCGCGCCAAGGCGACCGTCGGTGAGATCTCCGACGCACTCGAGAAGGTGTACGGCCGGCACGCCGGGCAGATCCGTACGATCTCCGGTGTGTACCGCGAAGAGGCAGGACCGTCGTCCGGGGTCGAGCGCACCCGCGAGCTCGTCGAGGCGTTCGAGCGCGAGGACGGCCGGCGCCCGCGCATCCTCGTCGCCAAGATGGGCCAGGACGGCCACGACCGCGGCCAGAAGGTCATCGCCACCGCCTTCGCCGACCTCGGCTTCGACGTCGACGTCGGCCCGCTCTTCCAGACCCCCGCCGAGGTCGCCCGACAGGCGGTCGAGGCCGACGTGCACATCGTCGGTGTCTCCTCCCTGGCGGCCGGCCACCTCACGCTCGTCCCGGCGCTGCGCGAGGAACTGGCGGAAGCGGGCCGGGAGGACATCATGGTCGTGGTCGGCGGCGTGATCCCGCCGCAGGACGTGCCCCTGCTGCTGGAGATGGGCGCCACCGCGGTCTTCCCGCCGGGCACCGTCATCCCCGACGCCGCCCACGACCTGCTCAAGACCCTGGCCGAGGCCCTCGGCCACGAACTGTGAGCCCCTGACCCATGGCACGAGCGATCGATCTCGACGCCTACGTCAAGGGCGTGCTCGACGGCAGGCGAGCGGCCGTCGCGCGCGCCATCACCCTCGTGGAGTCCACCCGGGCCGACCACCGGGAGCTCGCCCAGCGCATGCTGACCGAGCTCCTGCCGCACGCGGGCGCGGCCCGGCGCATCGGGATCACCGGTGTGCCGGGCGTCGGCAAGTCGACCTTCATCGACGCCTTCGGCACCATGCTGACCGGGCTCGGCCACCGGGTCGCCGTGCTCGCCGTCGACCCGTCCTCCGGGCGCACCGGCGGCAGCATCCTCGGCGACAAGACACGCATGGAGCGCCTCGCCGTCGACCCCGCGGCCTTCGTCCGCCCCTCGCCGACGGCCGGCACCCTCGGCGGGGTGGCCCGCGCCACCCGCGAGGCCATGGTCGTGATGGAGGCGGCGGGTTACGACGTCGTCCTCGTCGAGACCGTCGGGGTCGGCCAGTCCGAGACGGCCGTCGCCGGCATGGTCGACACCTTCCTGCTGCTCACCCTCGCCCGCACCGGCGACCAGCTCCAGGGCATCAAGAAGGGCGTCCTGGAACTGGCCGACCTCGTCGCCGTCAACAAGGCCGACGGCCCGCACGAGCGCGACGCGAAGGCCGCGGCCCGCGAACTGGCCGGCGCCCTGCGGCTGCTCCAGCCGCCGGACGCCGCCTGGAACCCGCCCGTCCTCACCTGCAGCGCCCGCGAGAGCACGGGCCTGGACGTGCTGTGGGAGCGGATCGAGCAGCACCGCCGCGTCCTCGACGCGACCGGCGAACTGGCCGGGCGCCGGCGGGCACAGCAGGTCGAATGGGTCTGGACCATGGTCCGCGAACAGCTCCTGACCGAGCTGCGCGACCACCCGGAGGTACGACGGATGGGCCCCGGCCTGGAAGACGCCGTCCGGGAGGGCACCCTGACGGCGAGCGCGGCGGCGGAACGCCTGCTGCGGGCATTCCGGGGAGCCTGAGGACCCGGGGGCCCGGCCGGGCCCCCGGGAACCCCTCCCGGGCCCTTACGCCGGCAGCACGGCCTCGATCGCCCCCGCCAGCTCCTCCGGCTCCACCCGCGGCCGGAACCGGCCCACGACCTCACCCTCGGGCGACAGGAGGAACTTCTCGAAGTTCCACTGCACGTCCCCGGCCTCGCCCTCGGCGTCCTCCACCCGGGTGAGCTCCGCGTACAGCGGGTGCCGGGCCTCGCCGTTGACCTCCGTCTTCTCGAAGAGCGGGAAGCTCACGCCGTACGTCGCCGAGCAGAACTCCGCGATCTCCTCCGCCGTGCCCGGCTCCTGCCCGGCGAACTGGTTGCAGGGGAACCCCAGCACGCTGAAGCCCCGCCCGGCGTAGCGTTCCTGCAACTGCTCCAGGCCCGTGTACTGCGGGGTCAGCCCGCACTTGGAGGCCACGTTCACCACCAGCAGCGCGCGACCGCGGTAGTCGGCCAGGGAGGCGGGCTCACCGGACAGCGTGCGCAGGGGAATCTCGTACAGGCTCACGTTCATGCTCCTCTATACGGGTATACGGGGTGAGACGGGCTGCGATCGTACGCGTTCGTACTCACTGTGCTGACCAACCATCCCGACCTGTCCGTAGTTCCCGGGTACGGATGACGGAGAAGGCCGCCGCCCATGACATCCTGAGCCGTCACAGTCCGCCGTATCGGACCGGCGGACCCCCGGGGATTTTCGAGGATGCACCACATGAGACTCTGCTTCCTGGTGGAGGAGCAGTACCGGCACGACGGCATGCCGGTGGACGTCATCCGCCAATTGACGGCCTGGGGCCACCGGGTGGATGTGCTGCGGCCGGGAAGCTCCCTGATCGCCCTTTCCGAGACGGTACGGGCGGGTGACCACGACGCCTGGGTGCTCAAGACGGTCTCGGGCGGGCCCGGGCTCACCCTGCTGGAGGCCGCCTCGGCCGTCGGCCTGACGACCGTCAACGACGCGCGCTCGATCCGCGGCGTCCGGGACAAGGCCCTGGCCGCCGTCGTGGGCGAGGCCCGCGGCCTGCCCGTGCCGGTGACGTACGCCGCCGCGCGCGCGGAGGAGTTCGCGGAACTGCCCGAGTCGCTCTACCCGCTGGTGGTCAAGCCGGCCGACGGCAGCTCCGGCCGCGCCGTACGGCTCGTGGAATCCCCGGACCGGCTGCCGGCCCCCGGTGACGCCGACACCGCGTCCGGCATGCTCATAGCCCAGCCCTACGTCCCCAACTCGGGCGTCGACCTCAAGGTCTACTGCGTCGACGGCGACCTCTACGCCACCGAGCGCCGCTCCCCGCTCCACCCGGAACAGCCGGCCCGCGAGCGCCACGTGCCGCTCACTCCCGAGGTGGCCCGGATCGCCACCGAGGTCGGTGCGGTGTTCGGGCTCGATCTGTACGGGGTGGACGTCGTCCTCGGCCCGGACGGCCCGGTCGTCGTCGACGTCAACGACTTCCCCAGCTTCCGCCGGGTGCCCGACGCGGTGGCCCGGGTGGCCTGGGCCATCCTGCGGCTCGCGCACGCCGGCGGCCAGCAGCCCGGCGAGTTCCCGGCCTGGCCGGCCCCGCCCGCCCCGCCGGTACTGGCGGTGGGCGGCGCATGAGGGTCCTCCTGCTGACCCCGGCCCCCGACCATCCGCTGCTGGCCGCCGCCACGGCGCTGCTCACCCCCCACCACACGGTGGACTGGCTGGATCCGTCCGGGGACGGGGATCACCCCCTGCCCGACCCCGGGCCCGCCGACGTCTGCCTGCTGAAGTCCCGGACACCCAGGGCCCTGGCCCTGGCCCGCACACTGGAGGAGCGCGGCGTCCCGGTCCTCAACTCGGCGGCGTCCACCGAGCTGTGCCAGGACCGCACCGCCATGGCGGAGCTGGCCCAGCGCGCCGGGTTGCCCTTCGCGGCCACCCGCACCCTGCCCGCGCTCTCGGACCTCGTCCTCGACGGCACCCCGGTCGTCGTCAAGAGCCGCCACAGCCGCCGCCACGACCTCGTCGCGCGGGTGGACGACGAGCGGGAGCTGCGCACGCTCACGGAGAGCTGGGGGGACGAGCCGGTCGTCGTCCAGCCCTTCACACCGAACCCGGGCTGGGACCACAAGATGTGGGTCGTCGGGGACCGGGTCTTCGCCGGCCTGCGCCGCTCGGAACTCGCCACGGCCGCGGCGGGCATACCGGAGAAGCACACACGCACCGTCGATCTCGGCGACCTGCCCGCGGACTGGCTGGAGACCGTCCGCCGCGCGGGCGAGGTGTTCGCCCTGGACGTCTACGGCGTCGATCTCCTCGACTCGGGCGGCGAGCCCCTCATCGTGGACATCAACGCGTTCCCCGGCATACGCGGACAGAAGGGCGCCCCCGAGGCCCTCGCCGACCTCACGCTGCGCACCGCGGCCAGTCGCCACCGCCCCCGCCGGGTCCCCGAGGCCGCCGGCCTCTGAGAGCGGGGGATCCTCGCCCTCCTCAGGCCGCCTTGCCCAGGCCCGCCCGCACCGCCTCCACCCACAGGGCGCGCAGGGCCTCGTACTCGGCGCGCTCGGAGGGGGTCAGCGCGCGACCACGACGTGCCGTGAGGAACGCGCGGATCTCCGCGTTCACCGCGGCCGGGTCCGGGCGCGCGGAGGCAAGGGGGTCATCTGAGGCCGACATGGTTCAGAGCGTAGGACAGCGCACTGACAACGGCCTCGACGGAATATACGCATCCATGAGGTGACCTGCGGTTCCGCTTATGAATGAGTGGTCATGACTATGTCATTTTCCTGGTTCAGGGTCAGATCCGGCACTGGCCCGGCAGTTGCCGGGACGCCGGGGACGTGAGTGACGGGTGATCACCACTGTTGCGCTTGGGGATTTCTTGACTAAAGTTCCAGGCAACACGGGTGACCGCGAATTCCCTTGCCAACAGGGCCATTTCGCGCTGTCCACCGCCCGTCCACCCCCACAACCGCAAGAAGGTACAGAATTCAATGAGCCAGCTTTCGAGGCGTCGCCTTCTCACCCTCGCCCCCGCCGTCGGCGCCGCAGCGGCCGTACCGGTCTCCCTCGCGACAGCGACCTCGGCCAACGCCGCACCGGCCGCGCCGAGTTCGCGCCAGAACAAAGCCGCCGCGCGCACGCTGCAGGAGATAACGGACGAGTGGGGGAAGTGGCTGGCCCGGGAGCGATTCCCCCAGTCCAACGGCTGCCGCTTCACCGCTTCCACGGATTACGGAAAGCAGGGCGCCCTCGGCGATTACCACAAGTACCAGGTGGCCGCGGCGTACCACGGCATCACCTACGACCCCAGCGCCCCGTCCCCGGTCCCGGGTCAGGTCAGCTCCGTGTCCACCAACTACCGCAACGGCACGGACGTCGAGCAGCAGGTCACCTACAAGCAGAGCAGAACGACCGAACAGGACCTGCGGATCTCGGTGACGGAATCGCTGAAGATCGGCGTCACGATGGAGGTCTCGGCGGAGATCCCCGCGGTCGCCAAGGTCAGCGAGACCACGTCCATCGAGGCGAGCCTCTCCTCGACTCAGGAGTTCTCGCACAAGGAGACGCAGAACTGGAGCGTCGACCTGCCCCTGAAGATCCCGGCGAAGTCGGTCGTCGAGGCGTCACTGGTGGTCGGCACCCAGACGTACGACATCGACTGGACGGCCACCGTCGCCCTGACGGGAAGCGTGGCGATCTGGTTCAACGAGAAGGTCGACCTCAATCACGACGGTGACCGCCACTGGCTCTGGTTCGTCCCCATCGAGGAGGTGTTCCGCGACTGCCAGTCGCACGGCATCACCGACACGACGGGCTACGAGATCACGTCGAACGGCGTCAACGCGTTCGCCGCGGGCAGGTTCTCCGGCGGCCAGGGCGTCTCGCTCAGCATCAACGCGGTGCAGAAGCCGCTCGACGGCCGCCAGAAGCGCGCCGTCGGGCAGCAGACCATTCCGGTCCCGCTGAACCAGAACGGCAAGAAGGTCCTCGTGCCCGGCCGTCACTGACCGGGGCGCGCCGCGCGCGGCCGCCCGGCGGGGTCGGCGCACCCGCCCCCGTGGCGTGAGCGCCACCGGGCGGCGCCGCCGCCGGAATCCTCTTCGCCGTCGATGTCACAAGGAGCGGGGCTGTCTCGTCTCGGGTGGCAGAGGGACGCGTGCGAAGCGGAAGGTGAAGGTCATGCGGGTTTTCGTGGCAGGCGGAACCGGGGTGCTGGGGCGGCGGCTGGTTCCGCAGCTCGTTGCCCGCGGGCACCAGGTGACCGCGACGACGACGAGTGCGACCAAGGTGGGGCTGGTGCAGCGGCTGGGCGCGGAGGGGGTCGTCATGGACGGCCTGGACGCTGCCTCGGTCGGCGAGGCGGTGGCCCGGGCCCGGCCGGACGTGATCGTGCACCAGATGACCGCGATCTCCCCGGCGCACGCCGGCAAGCCCGACCTCAAGCACATGGACCGCTGGTTCGCCACCACCAACCGGCTGCGGATCGAGGGGACGAATCACCTGCTGGCCGCCGCCGAGGCGACTGGCGTCCCCCATGTCGTCGCCCAGAGCTACGCCAACGGGAACGGCATCCGCGAAGGCGGCTGGGTGAAGACCGAGGAAGACCCGACAGACCCGATGCTGGGGACGTCCGCCGCCCCGGGCATGGCGGCGGTCCGCCACCTCGAGGAGATGGTCCTGGGGGCCGGCGGGGCGGCCTTGCGCTACGGCGGGTTCTACGGGCCGGGTGCCATCGACGACCAGGTGGACCTGATCCGCAAGCGGCAGTTCCCGCTGGTGGGACGTGCCACGGGCTACAGCTCATGGGTGCATCTCGACGATGCGGCGAGCGCGACCGTCCTGGCGGTGGAGCAGAAGGCGCGAGGCATCTTCAACATCGTCGACGACGATCCGGCCCCGGCGAACGAGTGGCTGCCCCATCTGGCCGCGTGCGCGGGCGCGAAGAAACCGATGCGCGTGCCCGTGTGGCTGGCGAAGCTGTTCGCCGGCGAGGTCGCGGTGCTCATGATGACCGAGGGGCGTGGCTTCTCCAACGCCAAGGCCAAGCGCGAACTCGGCTGGGAACTGCGCTACCCCTCGTGGCGGCAGGGCTTCAAGACGGAGCTGGCATGACGCGGGCCGAGGAGTTCGAGGAACTGCGGCCGCTCCTGTTCTCGATCGCCTACCGGATCCTGGGCAGCGTGGGCGAGGCCGAGGACGCTGTCCAGGAGACCTGGCTGCGCTACCAGGCCTCGTCGACGGAGCCCGCCTCCGCCAAGTCGTTCCTCTCGGCCGTGGTCACCCGGCTCTCGATCGACGTGCTGCGGTCGGCCCGGGTGCGGCGGGAGGAGTACGTCGGTCCGTGGTTCCCCGAGCCGCTGCTCGAAGACCCCTACCAGGACCCGGAGCGGTCGGCGGAGCTGGCCGACTCGGTGTCGCTGGCGGCCCTGTTGCTGCTCGAGCGGCTGACCCCGCTGGAGCGAGCGGTCTTCGTGCTGCGGGAGGTGTTCGCCTTCGGCTTCGCGGAGATCGCCTCGGCGGTGGGCAGGTCGGAGGCGGCATGCCGGCAACTCACCGTGCGGGCGCGCCGCCACATGGACGCGGGCCGGCCCCGGTTCGAGGCCGACCGGCGCGAGCGCGAGGAACTCGCCGAGCGGTTCTTCGGCGCCTTCCGCGAGGGAGACGTCGACGCGCTGCGGGAAGTTCTCGCCGCCGATGTGCACATGGTCGGCGACGCCGGCGGCAAGGCCCCGCTGTGGGGCAAGGACGGCACCTTCGGAATCGACAAGGTGGCCCGCCGGGTCGCCGCCTTCGCCCCGCTGTTCACCGGGGTCGGCGGTGTCGTGGAACTGCACGAGGTCAACGGCCAGCCCGGCGCGATCCTCCGCGCTCGGGACGGCAAGATCCTCGGCACCTGGGCGCTCGACATCCTCGACGGCCGGATCCAGGCCATCCGCACCGTCATCAACCCCGACAAGCTCCGGCACCTCGGCCCGGTCGCGGACGCCTGGGCGATTCTCCGCGAAGCGAGCCGGGTCCGCCGGTCCGCGGAACAGCCGGGCATCTGACCCGGCGGTGGTCGCACCCGCGGTTCCCGCGGGTGTCTTCACGACAGGCAAACACATCCCCACGGAGGACAGCATGACGCTGCGCGTTTCGAAGGCGGAGCTCCCCGCCGAGCTCGCCGAAAACATGGTCAAACAACTCGGTGCCGTGCCCGAGCCCGTCGAGGTGACATGGCACAGCCCCCAGGTCGCCACCTCCAACCTGGAGTTCGGCGGCAGGGTGGCCGCGTGGGACGCGGCCGACGCGAGCCTGAAGTCGTTCGCACACATGGCCGTCGCGGCACAGGTCGGCTGCGGCTGGTGCCTCGACGTCGGCTACTTCCAGGCGCAGAACGAGAACCTGGACCTGGCCAAGGCCAGCCAGGTGCCGCGCTGGCGGGAGTCGGAGGTGTTCACCCCGCTGGAGCGGGACGTCCTCGAGTACGCCGAAGCCATGACGAACACGCCGCCGACCGTCACCGACGAGCTGTACGCGAGCCTGCTCGACCGGCTCGGCCCGGCGGCGATGGTCGAGCTCACCGCGTACATCGCCTTCGTGAACATGGCGACCAGGAACAACAACGCGCACGGGGTCACGTCGCAGGGCTTCTCCGACGCCTGCGAGATTCCGCTGGTCACGCGGCCCTGAGCCGTCCCGGGCGGCGCCGGCGGAAGCGGTGGCGGCGAGCCCGCCGCCACCGGCCACCCGGTCAGCGCACCCATCGGGAGGTGGCTTGCGGACGGGTTCTCGCCCGCCGGGCCGCGCTTTAGACTGCGACCGCTCCGAAATCTGGCGATCTTTTGGAGGGTGTGCAGGATGAATCGAGCTCTCGTGACCGCATTGGCGGCAGCAGCGTTGGTCGTGTCAGGGGGCACCACCACCGCCTCCGCTTCCGATGCCCCGCCGCGAGCCACGCACGGTCCTTGCCAGTACACCCAGACACCGAACGAGCCGGCGGCGCGGCCGGTTCCCCTGCCGCCCGACCCGCGGCACACCCCCAGTCACGGCACGGTCGATATGGCTGTCCCGACCAGCCAGGGCCCGCTCCCGCTGCGTCTTGACCGGGCGAAGGCGCCGTGCACGGTACAGAGCTTCGTGCACCTGGCGCGGCACCGGTTCTACGACCGTACGGTGTGCCACCGGCTGACGGCGTATCCGACGCTGAAGGTCCTTCAGTGTGGCGACCCGACCGGCACTGGCGAGGGCGGGCCGGGGTACCAGTACAAGGACGAGCTGCCGGTGGACCTGCCGCCGGCACCCAGCGATCCGACCGGCGTCCGCCGCCTTTACGGGCGCGGTTTGCTCGCGATGGCCAACGCCGGGCCGAATACGAACGGTTCGCAGTTCTTCGTCGTGTACGGTGACTCCGCGCTGCGACCGAACTACACGGTGTTCGGCACGGTCGGTGCCGCCGGCCTGAAGACGCTCGACAAGATCGCTGCCGGTGGTATCGAGCCAACCACCCAGGACCCGGCGCCCGTTGACGGAACGCCCGTCCTACGGACCGAGTTGCTCAGCGTCCGGCCGTCCTGCCGGCCCTGACGAACTGTGGTGCGGTCACCGTGGGGTCCAGAAACTCCGCTACGTCGTCGAGCAGACCTTCTCTCTCCTGCACTACTTCAAACGCCTTGCCGTCCGCTGGGGCTGGCGAAGGCGGACGACGGCATGGCCGTCCCCTGTGCTCCGGTAGGTCGCAGCGGGAAACGCGGTCGCCGGTGAAGGACATATGACTTGAGCACGTTGGAAGCGGTCGAGGTCCGGCAGTTTTTGGCGGTGTCGTACGCCAGAGGCTTCGGCGAGGAGGGCCGGGCCTGGATCGCCGGCCTGCCGGCCCTCGCTTCGGAATTCCTGGACCGCTGGGAGCTGAAACGGGACGGCGTCGTCGGAGCCGGGGAAGCCTCGCTGGTGCTGCCGGTGCTGCGTAGGGATGGCACGCGCGCGGTCCTCAAACTGCAGATGCCCAGAGAGGAGACCACCGCCGCACTCATCGGACTGCGTACCTGGAACGGCGACGGGATGGTGCGGCTGCTCGACCACGATCCCGAAACCAGCACCATGCTCCTCGAGCGGCTGAACGCCGCCCGCACGCTGACCTCGATCGAAGACGACGACGTTGCGATGGGCATCCTCACCGAGCTTCAGGCCCGGCTGGTCCGCGTCCCTGCGCCCCAGGGACTGCGCAGCCTCGGCGACATCACCGCTGAGATGCTGGAGAAGGTTCCCAAGGCGGTCGAGGCTCTGGCCGACCGGGCAGACCGGCAACTCCTGCGCGGCTGGGCGTCGGCGGTGGCCGAGCTCGCAGGCGAGCCCGGAGACCGGATGCTGCACTGGGATCTGCACTACGACAACGTACTCGCCGCGCAGCGTGAGCCGTGGATCGCCATCGATCCCGAACCGCTCGCCGGGGACCCCGGCTTCGACCTCTGGCCCGCCCTGGACAGCCGGTGGGACGACGTCGTCACCAAGAACGATCCCCTGCGCGTCGTGCGGCGCCGCTTCGACCTACTCACGGAGGTCCTCGGCCTGGACCGCGCACGCGCGACCGGTTGGACGCTCGGGCGGCTGCTGCAGAACTCTCTATGGGACATCGACGACGGCGAGACCGCTCTGGCCTCGTCCTCCGTCGCGATCACGAAGTCGCTGCTCAACCGGTGACCCTGCCCCCCCTGAGGGATGAAGACCCGCCACCGGGTATTCAACTCCGCGGAACAGCCGAATCGTTACGAATCTACCTGACCGGAAGACTGGGTACTCCCGGGTCAGCGCACCCTTCCGCGTGGCTTCAACGGCACCGGCGGCAGCCCGGGCGCGGGCAGCGGAGCCCCGTCGTAGCCCTCCACCCCGCCGAAACGGGTCCCCGCCATCCAGTCCCCGCGAGCCTGCTCGATCTCCGCCTGGGCGCGGGCCACGAAGTTCCACCACATCACGATCCGCTCCTCGAACGGCTCGCCGCCCAGCAGCATGAACGCGCTGTCGGCGTCCGCCCGCAGCGGCAGTTCCGTCCGCCCGCACCCCAGGTAGAGCATCGTGCCGGGGGCCAGCCGCACCCCGTCGACCTCGGCCTCGCCGGACATGGTCAGCGCCGCGTACTCGAAGTCCGGATCCACCGGCAGCCGGGCAGAGGCGCCCGCCGCCAGCGTGATGTCCACTCCGACGATCGGGGTGAAGGCGGTGGCGGGAGAGGACGCGCCGTCCAGTTCGCCCATCAGGACGGTGGCGGCCAGACCGCCGCCACCGGTCACGCGCGGCAGCTCCGCGTGGTGCTCCCACACGGGCGCGGTGTGCCGGTGCGCCTCCGGCAGGGCGACCCACAACTGGGCGCCGTGCAGCAGGGGAGCGTGCTCGCGCGGTGACTCTTCCGAGTGCGCGATCCCCCGCCCCGAGGTCATCAGCCCCAGCTCCCCCGGCCGCAGCGTCTGCCGGCTGCCCAGGCTGTCCCGGTGCAGCACCTCGCCGTCGTGCAGCCAGCTGACGGTCTGGATCCCGATGTGCGGATGCGGCGGCACCTGCATGCCGGGCTCCTCCGCGATGTCGTCCGGCCCGTAGTGGTCGACGAAGCACCAGGCCCCGACCATCCGCCGCCCCATGCTCGGCAGCAACCGCCGCACCACGGTGCTCTCGCCCAGCGGAACGTCCTTGGCGGGCAGCAATTCCCGCACGGGCCGCGCGAGGACGTCGTTGCGCCCACCGCACAGGGTGGGCGCGGGGTGGCGGTCGAGGTTGCTCATGGGGACACTCTGCCACGGGCGCGGGGCGCGCCTGCCGTCCTGCGGCAGTGCTCGGTAACGTTCTGCCGTGACTGTCCCTGTGCAGCGGCCGCTGCTGTTTCTCGACGTCGACGGACCACTTATCCCCTTCGGCGCGGCGCCGCAGCAGTATCCGACCTACGCGACAGGCCGTGAGCCGCTCGAAGCCGACGCGAATCCGCTCCTGACCCGGATCAATCCCGAGCACGGACCCAGGCTGACATCGCTCTCGTGCGAAGTGGTCTGGGCCACGACATGGATGGCCGACGCGAACGAGTGCATATCCCCCCGTATTGGTCTGCCGCAGCTGGCTGTGGTGGTCTGGCCCGAGCCCTCGGACGCCGACGAGCAGGACGCACGCGACGGGCTGCACTGGAAGACCCGCGCTCTCGTCGCATGGGCGGCGGGGCGCCCGTTCGCCTGGGTCGACGACGAGGTCACCGACACCGACCGGGCCTGGGTCGCGGCCCACCACCCGGGACGGGCCTTGCTCCACCGGGTCGATCCCCGCCGCGGTCTCACGGATGGCGACTACGCGGCTCTCGACCTGTGGCTGCGGCAGCCGTTCTGACGCCGGTCGGAAGAAGGGGCCGATG
>NZ_JBFAPH010000168.1:0-14273 GCF_040675635.1 Streptomyces sp. NPDC049577 | reverse complement strand
GCGCACCGCAGTTGACGCACAGCGCGGTGATGGTCAGCACGGCGCGGCGGCGGTTCCACCGGCCCCACCGGTCGCGCCGTTCGAGGCCGTCGAAGCGACGCGATCTTGAAGGCCTCCTGGATCGTCTCGCGCTCCACGCCGGCCTTGCGCAGCACCTGCTCGTGGGAGTCGAGGCACATGCCGCAGCCGTTGATGGCCGAGACGGCCAGGGACCACAGCTCGAAGTCGACCTTCTCCACGCCGGGGTTGCCGATGACGTTCATCCGCAGGCCCGCGCGCAGGTTGCCGTACTCCGGGTCCGACAGCAGGTGCCGGGTCCGGTAGTAGACGTTGTTCATCGCCATGATGGCGGCGGCGGACTTGGCGGCGGTGTACGCCTCGGGGGAGAGGTTGGCCTTCGCCTCCGGCTCCAGCTCACGCAGCACGATCGGCGAACGGGTCGCGATCGCGCAGGCGAGGACCGTGCCCCACAGCTGCTGCTGCGGAAGACCGGAGTTGCCGATGACCGAGCCGAGGTTCAGCTTCAGGTCCTTGGCGTAGTCCGGTATGGCGGACTTCAGCTCGTCGAGGGCCATGACGGATCAGCCCGCGAGGAGGGCGGCGGCGTCGAGGGTGTCCTCGCCCTTGTTCCAGTTGCAGGGGCACAGCTCGTCGGTCTGCAGGGCGTCGAGGACCCGCAGGACTTCCTTGGGGTTACGGCCGACGGAACCGGCGGTCACCATGACGAACTGGATCTCGTTGTTCGGGTCGATGACGAAGACGGCGCGCTGGGCGTAGCCGTCCTCACCCTCCACACCGGCGGCCTGCATCAGCTCGTGCTTGGCGTCGGCCAGCATCGGGAAGGGCAGGTCACGCAGGTCGGCGTGGTCCTTGCGCCAGGCGTGGTGCACGAACTCGGAGTCACCGGAGACACCGAGGATCTGAGCGTCGCGGTCCGCGAACTCGTCGTTCAGCTTGCCGAAGGCGGCGATCTCGGTCGGGCAGACGAAGGTGAAGTCCTTCGGCCAGAAGAACACCACGCGCCACTTGCCCTCGTAGGACTTGTGGTCGATCTGCTGGAATTCCTTGCCGCTCTCGAGCGAGACGCAGGCGGTCAGGTCGAACTCGGGGAACTTGTCACCGACAGTGAGCACGCGCTCTCCTTGCAACGAAGAAGCCCCTGGGTGCGGGGCTTCCTGCGGGGTTGGACGAGCTCCACAGTGCCACAGGAGGTATTGATAACGGAAATAGCTAGACTGTGTGGTGTTGATCGGAGGTGGTTATCAGTCATGTCATCGGGATCCGCACCCGCACCCATATCCCCGGCGTCCCCGGGCCGGCCGCGCCAGCCCAGCCTGGCGCAGCTGCGCGCCTTCGCCTCCGTCGCGGAGCATCTGCACTTCCGCGACGCCGCGACCGCCATCGGCATGAGCCAGCCCGCGCTCTCCAGTGCCGTCTCGGCCCTGGAGGAGTCCCTCGGGATCCGGCTCGTCGAGCGTACGACGCGCAAGGTCCTGCTCAGCCCGGCGGGCGAGCGGCTCGCCGTCCGTGCCCGCGCGGTCCTCGACGCGGTCGGCGCCTTCATGGAGGAGGCGGAGGCCGCCCGCGCCCCCTTCACCGGCGTCCTGCGGCTGGGCGTCATCCCGACCGTCGCGCCCTATCTGCTGCCCACGGTCCTGCGCCTGGTCCACGACGCGTACCCCGACCTCGACCTCCAGGTGCACGAGGAGCAGACCTCCTCGCTGCTGGACGGGCTCACCCAGGGCCGGCTGGACCTGCTGCTGCTCGCGGTGCCGCTCGGTGTGCCGGGCATCACGGAGCTTCCCCTCTTCGACGAGGACTTCGTCCTGGTCACGCCGTGCGACCACTGGCTGGCCGGGCGCGACGACATCCCGCGCGAGGCGCTGCGGGAGCTGGACCTGCTGCTCCTGGACGAGGGGCACTGCCTGCGGGACCAGGCCCTCGACGTCTGCCGCGAGGTCGGCCGGTCGGAGGGCGCGCCGGTGACCACCAGCGCCGCCGGGCTGTCGACCCTGGTCCAGCTCGTGGGAGGCGGGCTCGGGGTGACACTGCTGCCGCGCACGGCGGTGCGCGTCGAGACGGGCCGCAGCGACCGGCTCGCCACCGGGGACTTCGCGGATCCGGCCCCGTCGCGGCGGATCGCGCTGGCAATGCGGAGTTCCGCGGCGCGGCAGGGGGAGTTCTCGGAGTTCGCGGATGCGCTGCGTGTGGAGCTGCGCAAGCTTCCGGTGCGGATCGTGGACTGACGGTTTCCCACCCGCCCACCCGCCCACCCGTTACCCGGAACGTTCCGGGGTACCGGGGGCTGACGCCCCCCGCACCCCCCGGACCGTGCTGACGCGCGGTGCCCTCAAACGCCGTACAGGCTGAGTCGCCCGCTCACTCCGTCCGCAGGCCGTCGGGCCGCAGCATGCGCCACAGCGGCGGCAAGCCGGCGAGCGTGACCAGGGCTATCAGGCCTGCCCCCGCGCCCAGCAGCGGCAGGAAGCCCAGCCAGTCCCTGACCGTGCCGCCCACCATCCGCAGGGTGAGCCAGCCGAGCGCCGTGCCGCCTGCCACGGCCAGGGCCATGCCCAGGACGACCGGGATCGCGGTCTGCCACAGCACCGACCAGCCGAGCGTGGAACGGCGCACGCCCTGGGCGACCAGCAGCGACAGCATGCGTTTGCGTTCGCGCAACTGCTCCAGCAGGGTCACGAGCATGCTGGCGCCGATCAGGACGAGCGTGCAGACGGCGCCGATCAGCAGGCCCTTCTCGACCGCGGCGTAGTGGTCTTCCTTGACCACGCCGCCCATGCGCCACACCCGTACGACCGGGTCAACGCGGCCGGCCGTGTTGCGGACCCGTTCGATGGCGTCGGGGTCGCCCGGGCGGACCTTGATCAGCAGGCGGGTGGTCGCGTCGGGCAGGGCGCCCAGGTCGATGGCGGACGGGGTGACGAGGACGCCGTCCTGGTGCTCGCCGAAGGCGTCCGGCCGGGTGTGCACGACGCGCGCCGTGGCGGGAACGGTCCAGCGGTACGAACGTGCTGTCACCCGGCCGCCCTCCATGTTCCTGTAGCCCTCGATGGACAGCCCGGTGCCGGGAGGGAAGACGGAGGAGGTCTTCGTGCCGTTCGGCGCCTCGGCGACGAAGGCGTCGCCGTCCCGGCAGGTGCCGAGGTCGGCCAGTTCCCGCAGGGTGTCGCAGTCGCCGATGATGACGGTGGTGACGCTCCCCCGGGAGTCCTTCCCGGCGCCCTCCTTGTCCGCGTACCGCTCCAGGAAGCCCGTCGCCGCTTGCACGCCCGGTGTGGCGCGCAGCCGGTCGGTGATGCCCTTCACCTCGGCGGGCGAGACGGCCGTGTAGGAGCCCATGATCTGGGAGTGCGTGGGGTCGTTGTCGTTCTTCGTCACGTACTGGTTCTGCACGCCCGCGAAGAGCATCTGGATCGCGATGGCCCCGGCCATGGCGACGGTGATGCCGCTGACGGCGCGGGCCGCGCTGCCGCTGCCCAGCTGGAGGCGGCGGACGGCCAGTTGCCAGGGCACCGGCCCGCCGCCCAGGCGGGCGACGCAGATCTCGACGAGCCACGGCAAAAGCGTCGTGACGCCGATGAGCAGCAGGACGGCGCCGGCGCCGACCTGGTAGGTGCTGACCGGCGCGCCCTTCGGGGCGGAGGCCGCCTGGCCGAGGAGGGGGACGAGCAGGGCGGCCCCGGCGGCGGGGAAGAGCAGCCGCCACCACAGCCGGCGGCGGCGCGGGACGGCGTTGCGCACGACGCCCAGCGGTTCGATGGTGATGCCGCGCAGGGCGAACAGGGTGACCGCGATGGCGGCCGCCGGCACGGCGAGCGCGATGAGCGCGGCCAGCGCGGGGTCCGGCACGAGGTCGGAGGGGAAGACGCTGCTGTCCCGGATCGTGATGTGGACCGCGAGCCGCCGTACGAGGAGGAAGAGGCCGGTGCCGATGGCGAGTCCCGCCAGCGCGCCGCACAGGGCCTCGCCGGCCGCGATGCGCCGGGCCATGGCGGCGTCCGCGCCGATCAGCCGCAGCTCGGCGAGCCGGCGGTCCCGGCGGTCGCCGCCGAGGCGTACCGCGGTGGCGACGAAGACGGCGACGGGCAGCAGCAGGACGACGCACACCATGACGGTCAGCACGAGGATGACCGGGTCGACCGGTTCGTCCGGCACGTCGGCGCCGAAGCGTTCGAGGCGGACCGCGCCCGAACGGGGCTGGATGCGGTCGCTGCCGGCGTAGTAGAGGAGCTCGCTGGGGCCGACCAGACCGGACGGGCCGATAGTGCCCGTGATCCGGTAGTCGAACCGCTCGCGCAGCAGCTTGCCCTCGGCGGACTTCATGAGCCGGTCGAGCGCGGGGGAGACCACCATCTCGCCGGGACCCGGCATGGCGCGGACACCCGGCGGTGTCGGTGCCTCGGGGCCGTCGGGCCGCAGCAGGACGCCCTCGATCCGCGTGTCGTGGAAATCGGTGCTCACCGACTGGGCGAGCAGGGTGCGGCTGCGCGGCCTGATGGCGGAGGAGCCGCTGTCCATGAACTCGGGCAGGCTGTCGACCGCCCTGACCTTGGTGCGGTGGTCGCGCGCGCTCAGCATGTGGGGCACGGCGCTGGCGCCCAGCAGCAGTGCCACGCCCAGCCCGACGCCCACCGCGGTGAGCGCGGTGCGCAGCCAGCCCTCGCGGCCGCCGGTGACGGCGAACCGGGCGCCCATGAGCAGGTCGCGGACCCAGGCGGCGGCGCCGGTGGGGCCGGTGGGCAGCGGGCGCACGGCCGGGTGCGGGGCCCGCGTCCCGGGCGGGGCGTCACGCGGGGTCATACGCACCCGCCATGTCGCGTGCCCGGCCGTCGCGGACGACGACCTCCCGGTCGGAGTACGCGGCCACGCGCGCCTCGTGCGTGACGAGCACGACGGCGGCGCTGGTCTCGCGGGCCGCGTCCGTCAGCAGCCGCATCACGCGCTCGCCGTTGAGCGAGTCGAGGGCACCCGTCGGCTCGTCGGCGAAGATCACGCGCGGGCCTCCGACCAGGGCGCGGGCCACGGCGACGCGCTGTCCCTGACCGCCGGAGACCTCGCCGGGGCGGTGACCGGCGACGTCCTCGACCTCCAGCCGCTCCAGCCAGGACCGGGCCCGGCCCTCGGCCTCGCGGCGCCGGACGCCGGTCAGCCGCAGCGGCAGGGCCGCGTTCTCCAGGCAGGTCAGCTCGGGCACCAGCTGGCCGAACTGGAAGACGAAGCCGAACTCGGCGCGGCGCAGGGCGCTGCGCCGGCTGTCCGGCATGGCGGACAGCTGCTGTCCCGCGTAGGTGACGGTGCCGGCGTCCGGCCGCACGATGCCGGCCAGGCAGTGCAGCAGCGTCGACTTGCCGGAGCCGGAGGGGCCCATGACGGCGACGACCTCGCCGGGATGGATGGAGAAGTCCGCCCCGTCGAGCGCGGTCGTCGGCCCGTACGCCTTGCGCAGGCCGGTGGCGGCGAGCAGGGAGCCGTCCGGGGTCATGCGCTCACCTCCCGGGCCAGCTGCCCGAGCCGGGCCGCCGTCACCTCCAGCCACCTCAGATCCGCCTCCAGGTGGAACAGGGCGTGATCGCAGATCAGCTGGTCGGCGAGGTCACCGTCGCGCTTGCGCTGGGTGAGCCCGCGCATCAGCCGCAGGTGCTCCGACCGCTGGGTGTCGAGCAGCTCGGCGGCGTCGCGGCCGGTCAGCAGGGCGAGGACGACCTTCGTGTAGAGCGTGGACTGGAGATAGGGCTCGGGCTTCTCCGGGCTCTTCAGCCACCGCTCGACGTCGGTGATCCCGGCCTCGGTGATCGCGTACCGCTTGCGGTCGGGACCGCCGCCCTGCTCGATGCCGTCCACTTCCACGAGCCCGTTCTTCAGCAGACGGGACATCGTCGAGTAGACCTGGCCGTAGTGCAGGGGGCGGTCGTGGCCGAAGCGTTCGTCGAAGGCGCGTTTGAGGTCGTAGCCGTGGCGCGGGCCGGACTCGAGCAGGCCGAGGAGGGTGTGTCCGATAGACATGCGGCCGACTATACGTGGCATGTATACGTGGGGTGTATAGCCCGGGGTGTATAGCCCTGGTCCGGGGTCGAGGCGTCAGGGCTTCGGCGGCCGGCCCCGTTTGCGGATCGCCTCGGCCCCCTGCGGCAGGCGCCCCGCCTCGGAGAGGGCCCGGCGCAGGAGGAACTCGATCTGCGCGTTCGTGCTGCGCAGCTCCTCGCCCGCCCACCGGGCCAGCGCGTCGTGCACGAGCGGGTCGAGCCGCAGCAGCACCTGCTTGCGCTGCCGCGGCCGGCCCTGAGGAGGAAGATCCTCGGTCACTGGTAGAGCGTGCCCGTGTTGAGGACGGGCTGGGCGGCCCGGTCACCGCACAGCACCACCATCAGATTGCTGACCATGGCCGCCTTCCGCTCCTCGTCCAGTTCCACGAAGCCCTGCTCGCTGATGCGCTCAAGGGCCTGCTCCACCATGCCGACCGCACCCTCGACGATCAGTTTGCGGGCCGCGACCACCGCGCCCGCCTGCTGTCGCTGCAGCATGGCCGACGCGATCTCCGGAGCGTAGGCCAGATGCGTGAAGCGCGACTCGACGATGCGCACACCGGCCGCCTCGACCCGGGCGTGCAGCTCGGCGGCGAGCTTCTCGGTGATCTCCTCGGCATTGCCGCGCAGCGACAGCGCGTCGTCTTCGTGCGCGTCATAGGGGTACTCGATGGCGATGTGCCGCACGGCCGCCTCGGTCTGGGTGGCGACGAACTCCTGGAAGTCCTCGACCTCGAACATCGCCTGCGCCGTGTCCTCGACCCGCCAGACGACGACCGCCGCCAGTTCGATGGGGTTGCCGTACGCGTCGTTGACCTTCATTACGGCGGTCTCGTGGTTGCGCGCGCGGGTGGAGATCTTCGTGCGGCTGGTGAACGGGTTCGTCCAGCGCAGGCCCTCGGTGCGGATCGTGCCGCGGTAGCGGCCGAAGAGCTGCACCACCCGGGCCTGGCCGGGGGCGATCGTGTTCAGCCCGCACATCGCGATGAACGAGGCGAGGATCACCAAGATGCCCACGGTGACCAGCGCGGCGCTCGCCGGCGTGCGCCCCTCGGAGCCGAGCGTGGCCCCCAGCGCGATGGAGCCGGCGCCGAGGAGCAGCCCGCCCAGTCCGAGCAGCAGGGCGAGCCCGCCCCCGATGTCGGTCGCGGGGACCTCGTGGACGCGCGGCTCGGGATTGTCGTTCGCGTTGTCGGACATGGCATGGCCCCCGTGTGGTTCGGGGCGCGCCGGAGCGGCGCGCCACTGGTCTAGCAAAGTGCTATCACTTTATCTGCCTGTACGGTTTCACGCATCACGCCGTACCCGGGTTCCCGCCACCCGGGGTGCTGTATGTCACGTCCGTTATTGCCGTGATCGATGGGCGTTTGATGACAGTTGCGGTGTTAGCTTCATGAGCTGGGTTGGGGGCGGACGGACTGGAGCTACGGGAGAGATGGGCCGAGCGGACGCGCGACGGGCGCAGAAGAAGGGCACGAAGCCCAAGAAGGCCGGCATACGCCGGTTCTTCACCTGGAAGATGCTGCTCGCCTACGTCGTGGGCGTGATCGCCCTGGGCGTCGGCGCGTTCGTGGCGCTCTACTTCTACGTGGACGTGCCGGGTGAGGGGAACACCGCGGCCAAGCTGCAGAGCAACATCTACAAGTCGAGCGACGGCAAGCAGATCGCGCGGATCGGCGAGGTCAACCGCGAGGAAGTCCCGCTGTCGAAGATCCCCAAGGACATCCAGCACGCCGTCGTCGCCGCCGAGAACAAGAACTTCTACTCCGACCCCGGCGTCGACCTGATGGGCACCGCGCGCGGCATCTTCAACACCGTCATGGGCCGCGGCAAGCAGGGTGGTTCGACGATCACCCAGCAGTACGTCAAGAACTACTACCTGGACCAGCGGCAGACCGTCACCCGCAAGGTCAAGGAACTGATCATCTCGCTGAAGGTCCAGGACAAGATGTCCAAGGACGACATCCTCGCGGGATATCTGAACACCAGTTACTACGGCCGCGGCGCCTACGGCATCCAGGCCGCCTCCCGGGCGTACTACAACAAGGACGTCGACAAGCTGACCCTGGAGGAGGGCGCCTACCTCGCCGCCCTGCTCCAGGCGCCCAGCCAGTACGACTGGGCGGTGGCCACCGACGCGGGCAAGGCGAACGCCCAGGCGCGCTGGAACTACGTGCTCGACAAGATGGTCGAGAAGGACTGGCTGAAGCCGGACGCGCGCCGTTCGATGTCCTTCAAGAAGCCGGGTGACCCCAAGCCCTCCGCGGGCCTGAAGGGCCAGAACGGCTATCTGGTCGAGGCGGCCCGGCAGGAGATCATCCGCGACCTCGTCAAGGACGGCCGCAGCCAGAAGGACGCCGAGCAGGACTTCGCCGCCGGCGGCTGGACGATCACGCTGAGCATCGACCCCAAGAAGCAGAAGGCGCTGGAGGGGGCGATCAAGGACAAGCTGACCGACGACCTCAACCCGAAGGCCCGTGAGGTCGACGGCCACGTCCAGCCCGGCGCCGTCTCCGTGGACCGCAAGACCGGCAAGATCGTGGCTCTGTACGGCGGCGAGGACTACCTCAAGCACTACATGAGCAACGCCACGCGCCGGGACTACCAGCCCGCCTCCACCTTCAAGCCGCTGATCCTCGCCTCCGCGTTCGAGAACGACTCGGAGACGCAGGACGGCAAGAAGATCAAGCGCGGCACGCTCTACGACGGCACCAACAAGCGCCCGGTCGTGGGCAAGGAGGGTGCCGGCTACGCGCCGGAGAACGAGGACGGGTACTCGCAGAACCCCGTCACCGTGCAGCAGGCGATGAACGACTCGGTCAACACCGTGTTCGCGCAGATGGCCGTCGACGTGGGCCTGGAGAAGGTCAAGAAGACCGCCACGGACATGGGGATCAAGAGCGACTTCGACGCGACCCCCGCCATGGCGCTGGGCACCATGCCCGCCAGCCCGATGGACATGGCCGGCCTCTACGCCACCCTCGACAACCACGGCAAGAAGACCGTCCCGAGCATCGTGAAGTCCGCGTCGCTCGGCGGCAAGGAGTACTCGCTGCCGGACGCGGTCACCGGTGACCGCGTCATCAAGCAGAACACCGCCGACGGCGTGACCTCCGTCCTCACGGGCGTGGTCAACGACGGTACGGCGAACGTCGTCCAGAACCCGCGCTACGAGGTGGCGGGCAAGACCGGTACCGCGGAGTTCGACACCGCGGCCTGGTTCAACGGCTACACCCCCGACCTGATCACCTCGGTGGCCCTGTTCGGCGAGGCCCAGGGCGGCAAGCACGTGCCCCTGGAGGGTGCCGGCGGTGGCAGCCGCGTCAACGGTGGTGGTTACCCGGCGAAGATCTGGGCCGAGTACACGTCCAAGGCCCTCGACGACGACGCCACCGCCAAGTTCGACCTGGACACGGACGAGGACACCGGCCCGGTGCTGCCGCCGACCAAGCCGTCCGCCCCGGCGTCGCCGTCCTCGACGCCGTCGCGCGGCCCGTCGCCCACGCGGTCGGCGCAGACCCAGTCGCCGTCCTCGACCCCGTCGCGGACGCCGCAGTCGCACGGCCCCTCGACGCCGTCGCACACGCCGGTCGTCCCGCCCAAGCCCCCGATCACCCCGAGCCCGGGCAGGAGCACCGGCACCGGCGACCAAGGCGGCACTCTGCCCGACAACGGCATCCAGCGCTGATCCGGCAAACGGCACCGACAACGGCGACGGCCGCCGTCCCCCGCACGGGGACGGCGGCCGTCGCCGTTCCGCGGTGGGCGTCTCAGCCGTCGTTGACCTTTGTGGCGATCCGGTCGCCCGTCTCCTTGTCGATGTTCCGCCAGTACTGCAGCGCGCGGTCCAGCACCGGCCGGCTCACCCCGTTGCTCAGGTGGCCGGAGACGTTGTCCACCAGCCGCTCGCGCTGCCCGTCGTCGAGGACCTGGCGGACCAGGGTGCCCGCCTGGCCCCAGTCGTCGTCCTCGCGGTGGAGCTTGTAGGCCTCCCGGACCATCTCCCCGGAGGCCTGCCAGCCCGCCGTCTCGCCGAAGCGGGCGGTGTCGGCCGCCGGGCCGCCGTAGGAGTTCGGGGCGTACGGGCGGGCCGTCGTGGACGGGGTGTAGCGCATGGGGCCGTCCTTGGCGTAGGAGTTGACGGCCGAGCGCGGGCGGTTGGGCGGCAGCTGGGTGTAGTTCGGGCCGACGCGGTAGCGGTGGGCGTCCGGGTAGGAGAAGAGCCGGCCGAGGAGCATCTTGTCCGGCGACGGGCCGATGCCCGGCACCAGGTTGGACGGCTCGAACGCGGCCTGCTCGACGTGGACGAAGTAGTCCTCCGGATTGCGGTCGAGCCGCAGCCGGCCGACCTCGATCAGCGGATAGTCGCCGTGCGGCCACACCTTCGTGAGGTCGAAGGGGTTGAACCGGTAGTCCGGCGCGTCCTCGAACGGCATGACCTGCACGTACATCGTCCAGGTCGGGGCCTCGCCGTCCGCGATCGCCTCGTACAGGTCCCGGCGGTGCAGGTCGGGGTCCTCGCCGGCCAGGTGGTCCGCCTCGGCCTGGGTGAGGAACTCGATGCCCTGGTCCGTCTTGATGTGGTACTTGATCCAGAACTTCTCCCCGCCGGCGTTGAGCCACATGTAGGTGTGCGAGCCGTAGCCGTTCATGTGGCGCCAGGTCCGGGGCACGCCCCGGTCGCCCATCAGCCAGGTGACCATGTGGGCCGACTCGGGCGAGAGCGTCCAGAAGTCCCACTGCATGTCGTTGTCGCGCAGCCCGTTGTCCGGGCGTCGCTTCTGCGAGCGGATGAAGTCCTGGAACTTGATCGCGTCCCGTACGAAGAAGACCGGCGTGTTGTTGCCGACCAGATCGTAATTGCCCTCTTCGGTATAGAACTTGAGCGCGAAGCCGCGGGGGTCGCGCCAGGTGTCCGGCGAGCCCTGCTCGCCCGCGACCGTGGAGAAGCGGGCCAGCACCTCCGTGCGCGCCCCCGGCCGGAAGAGCGCGGCCTTGGTGAACTGGCTGACGTCCGAGGTCACCTCGAAGGTGCCGTAGGCGCCGCCGCCCTTGGCGTGGACCACGCGCTCGGGGACCCGTTCGCGGTTGAACTGGGCCATCTTCTCGATGAGGTAGTGGTCCTGGAGCAGGATGGGGCCGGTGTCACCGATGGTGAGCGAGTGTTCGTCGCTCTCCACGGGGATCCCGGCGTTGTTCGTCGTGTACGCAGGTGCCGGATCGGTCATGGCACGCCTCCCGGAACGAACGGGGACCGGAGAGGGCGGAGTGCGTCCGCCCTCCAACCGGGCCAGTGAACCGCTCCCGACGGCGCGTCGGCAACACCGGTCTGGACTCTGTCCAGAACTTCACGGTGTACGGGCAGCCGGCTGCCGGCGGGCGTGCGCCGGCAGGGGCAGCTCGAACCACACCACCTTTCCGGTGCTCAGCCGGGTGGCGCCCCACCGCCGGGCCAGCCGGTTCACCAGGTACAGCCCGCGCCCGCCCTCGTCCGAGGGGCGCGCCTGGCGCAGCCGCGGCAGCTGCGGCACATCGTCCCCGACCTCGCAGCGCAGCACGTCCGTCCGCAGCAGCCGCAGCGTGATGGGGCGCTCGGCGTACCGCACGGCGTTGGTGATGATCTCGCTGACCAGCAGCTCGACGCCCTCGTTCAGCTCCTCCAGCCCCCAGCGGGTCAGTGCCCGCTTCGCCAGCCGGCGTGCCTGACGGGCCGTCTGGGGGCGCGGGTCGAGGAACCAGTACGCGACGTCGCTCGGCGCGATGCCCTCGAAGCGGGCCGCGAGCAGGGCGATGTCGTCGTCCCGGTCGCCCGGGCCCAGCATGCCGAGCACCTCGTCGCACAGCGGCTCCAGGGGCGGCGGGTTGGGTCCCGTCAGCCGGGCCGTCTCGATCAGCCGCTCGCGCAGCTGCTCGATGCCCGTCCACACGTCCCGGATCCGTGACTCGACCAGTCCGTCGGTGTACAGCAGGAGTGTCGCTCCGGCGGGCGCGTCCAGCTCGACGGCCTCGAAGTCCACGCCGCCCACGCCGATCGGCGCGCCCGGCGGAACCCGCAGCACCTCGGCACGGCCGCCGCGGTGCAGCATGATGGGCGGCGGATGGCCCGCGTTGGCGATCACGATGCGGTGCGCGACCGGGTCGTAGACGGCGTACATGCACGTCGCCATGCGGTCGCTGCCGAGCCGCTGCGCCTGTTCGTCGAGGTGGTGCAGGACCTCCTGCGGAGGCAGGTCCAGCCCGGCCAGCGTCTGCGCCGTCGTGCGCAGCTGACCCATGATCGCGGCCGAGGTCATGGAGTGGCCCATGACGTCGCCGACGACGAGCGCCACGCGGTTGCCGGGCAGCGGGATCGCGTCGTACCAGTCACCGCCCACCCGGGCGGTCTCGGCCGCCGGCAGATAACGGCTGGCCAGCCGGACGCCGGTGGGCTGCGGCAGCGAGTCCGGCAGCATCGTGCGCTGCAACTCGTCCGCGATGTAGACCTCGCGGCCGTACAGCACGGCCTTGTCCACGCCGAGCGCGGTGTGCGTGGCGAGCTGGGCCGCGACCAGCAGGTCGTCGCCCTCGAACGCGGGCCGGTCGGTGCGGCGGATGAACACCGCCGCCCCGATCACCCGCCGCCGGCCGCGCAGCGGCGCCAGGATCGTACGGTGTTCCGCCGGTACCTGCCGGTCCTCGCCGAGCAGTTCCGGAAGGGCCGCCCGGGCGGCGGCGGAGTCCCCGAAGACGGGCCGGACACCCCGCAGCACCTCCGCGAGCGGCCCGCCTATGCGCACCTCGCAGCGCTCCGCCGCCGAACCGGCCAGCTCGGGACCGAGCTCGCCGGACGGCTCGGGCTCGCCCTCGTCGCCCCGCACGTACTCGGGCAGCCGGTCCGTGCGGCGCAGCCGCAGCACCACCGGGCCCACCGGGCGTTCGTCGCCCACGGGCAGCGGGTCGCGCAGATAGACGAGGATCGCGTCCGCGAAGGTCGGGACGGTGGCCCGGCACAGGCCCAGCACGATCTCGTCGAGGTCGATGCCCCGCGCGATGCGGCGGGTGGCGGCGCCGACGAACCGGAGCCGCTCACCGCCGGTGGCGGCGGCTCCCATGGACTGCTGGGCCGTGGCCGCTTCCCCGGCCCGTGGGGGCCCCTCGCCGCCCGGACCGACGGGGGCGTGGCCGCCCCGCGCGCCCCCGGACCCACCGGAATCCGCGCCCGGCCGTGCGGCTGCGCCGTCGTGTGTGCCCCGGGCGTGCCGGCCGGCCGCCGATCCGCCCCGCGGATCGGGCTGCGCGGGGATGCGCGGCACGGCCCGGTCCGCTTCGGCCGGCTCGTGGTCGGGCTCCTCGGGCCCGAGGGCCGTCGCCATCGGCTCACGGCCGGCCTGCACGGATATCCGGCCGGCGGCGGTCCGCCGCCGCGCACGCGACGTGGCGCGGCCGGCGTGCGCGACCGCCTTGCCGGCGGCTCCGGCAGGCTGTGCCGCATGCTCGTCGGATCCCCGGGCGGCCGGGGCGCCGTCGGCGGTGGAACGCCGGGTTCCGCGGTGCGGAGTGGCCCGCTCGGTCTCGGCGCCCGTCACCGGTGCCACGGCCGGGCCGTCGGCCGGGGCCGGGGGTGCGGCCGCTGTCGCGTCCGGTCGCGGACGGTCGCCGGTCGAACGGCGCCGCTTGCGGCGGGGCGTGGCCGGGCCGGTCCCGGCGGCCTGGCCGGCTGTTTCGGCGGGGGCGGGGGCGGGGGTGTCCTCGCCGGAGGGGTGCGGACGGGCGGTGCCGCCGGGGGCGGACCGGTGGCCCGTCCCGGTGCCGGCCGCCTGGGCCGCCGCGTGGGCGGCACTGTCCGGCGTGGTGTCGGCGGGGGCCGGGGGTGTGGCCGCTGTCGTGTCCGGTCGCGGACCGCCGGCGGCCGAACGGCGTGGCCTGCGGCGCGGCTTGGGCCGGCCCGTCTCGACGGCGGCCGCCTGGGTGACGCCGCCCGGTGCGGCGTCCTCGGGCCGGTCCGGGGAGTGGGGCGTGTCGCCGGGACGGCCGGTGGCGGTGGCCGGCGTCGCGCGGTGCGGTGCGGTTCCGCCCGGCTCGGGGGCGGTGTCCGGGCCCGTGAGGGGGCGCGCGGGCAGGGCGGTGGTGTCACCGGCCTCGCCGGCCGGGCGGGGGCAGGCGGGAGCGGCGGCCGGCCCGTGGCCGTCCGCGGCGGGCGGGCGGGGGCCGGTGTGGGCCTCGCCGCAGGCGGCCCGGTGTCTTCCGTGGGAG
>NZ_JBFAPH010000167.1:0-14315 GCF_040675635.1 Streptomyces sp. NPDC049577 | reverse complement strand
GGCGGCGAGGAAGGCGCGTCCGCCGCTGCGGACGGCCACGCTCGCCCTGCCGGTCGAGCGCATGGCGAGCTTGCCGGCCCGCGCGGCCTTGCCGAGCGCGCCGACGACGGGCAGGGCCCCCAGTGCGTCGGCGCCCAGTCCGACGATCGTGGCGGCGTCCCAGTCGCCCCGGATGGCCGCGTCCGCGCCGTGTGAGGCCAGGGCGCCGGTCGCCGTCACGATGGCGATGGGCCCGGCCAGCGGGGTCAGCACCGGGACCAGGGCCAGGACCCCGGTGACGGCGGAGACGACTCCCAGTACGTCCCCGAGGACGCCCCAGACGGAGCTCGCTTCGGCTTCTGC
The DNA here is from genome assembly GCF_040675635.1 of Streptomyces sp. NPDC049577. Lineage (NCBI taxonomy): Bacteria > Bacillati > Actinomycetota > Actinomycetes > Kitasatosporales > Streptomycetaceae > Streptomyces > Streptomyces sp. NPDC049577. Next base: position 13,973 of record NZ_JBFAPH010000167.1, on the reverse strand, counting down.
GGCGGCCTTGGCGGCAGCCGCCCTCAAGTACTCGAACTCCTGGGCCCGGGTGTCGACGACGTGCTCGAACTCCCGGTCCAGCAGCAGGCTTTGCAACTGGTACTCCGCCTGCACGGCGAGGACAAGGTCAATCAGGTCGCGCAGGGCCGGGTCCTCGATGCGGTCCGCTCCGTAGCCGTTGTCCTTCAGCCGCCAGACGAAGTCGCCCAGCGATTCCACGTAGCCCTCGCGGGCGATTTCCGGGTCCCGGAAGTCGATGACCGAGCTGCCCAGGCTCATCGCGTACAGCCGGGCTCGGCCGTCGGTGCCCGCGCGCTTGCCGGCGGCTTCCCGGAGGGATTGGGTGTACGCGTCGATCCGCTCGCTTGCCTCGTCGGAGGATTCCCGCATGTCGGCGAGGTCACGGTCCAGTCGCTCCAGAGCGGCGATGATCCTTTCTTCCTGGTAGAGGTAGGTGCGGATCAGTTGCTCGATGCGGTAGCGGTCCTCGTCCCGCAGGACGTCACGGGACCAGCCCCACGGCCTCGCCCTCTCCTCCAGGCTGGTGTATGCGTTGAGCTTGAGGTGCACGGCCCCGACGATGAGGTCGTCACTGCCTGCCTGGTAGCCGAGGTTGTCCATGGGGAAGTCGCCGTTTCCTGCAGCGATGGTGTAGAGCGGTTCCATGGCCTGGAGCCCTTCCTTCCGCGCGGCGGGTCAGCTGGCGAAGACGATGGTGTTGCAGACCTGGCCGAGGAGGTCGACGTAGTCGTCCCACTCGGCGATGTTCTCCGTCGCGATGGAGAAGTCCGCCATCGCCAGGCGCCCGGGAATGGGGACGAACACGTGCAGTTGGCGCACGACGGTGGGGCCGCCTCCGCGGCCCAGGAGGTTCACCGGCCGCTCGACCTTGCTGTCCTCGGTGAGCAGTACGGCGAGACCGCTCGGCAGCCGCACCACTCCCACCTCCGCTTCGGGGTAGATGGCGCCCATGGTGCGGGCCAGCCGGTGCACCGTACGGTCGTTGGAGAGCTCGCTCGGCCGGGCCGTGACCGTGAGCATGAGCGAACTGAGCCGCCGGCCGGGTTCGCTCTTGGTGGGCCCGGCCAGCAGGATGCCGGCGTAGACGGCGCCGGCGGCGGCCAGCATCTCGTACATGGACTGTTGCACCAGGACGGCGTGGGCGATCTCCTCCTGGCTGGGAGGGGATTCCAGCCCGGTGAGCTCGGCGACGAGCGCGAGGGTGTTCACCTCCGCGGGGACGGTCAGGTCGATGTCCCGGAAGACCTCGGGGACCGAGAAACTGAGCGGCAGATCGATCGTGGCAGCGGGCACGGCGGTACTCCTCTCAAGGGAAACGGACAAAACCGGCCTGCCTCGCGGGCCCGGCCGCCTCGGCGGACCGGGACGGCCGGGCCGTGGGCTCTACGGCCGGGTCACCTCGGTGCAGCGGAGGTTGCGCAGCGTCCCGTCACCGGCTTCGTGCCGGGAGGGGTAGAGCAGCTGCACGGCCACGGTGAGAGGTGCGCCGGGCTCGATGGTGTGGGCGTCGTCCGGGGTGGCGATGACGACGGATCCGTCGGTGCCGTCCTCGATCACCTCGAACCAAGGGGACTCTTGCGGGTTGATGCGGGTGCGCGCCGGAACGTCGAAGAGGATCTCCCACCTCACCACCCGGTGCCGGGCCACCCCTGCTCCCATCCGGCGTTGATCACGGGGGTGACGCTGATCAGTGGCAGTTCGACGTCGGTGGCGGCCGAGTCGGAGTGCTGTACCGCCGTGTTGGCGCGGGTCGGCGACTTGACCAGGCCGGTGCAGGCGAGCCGGCCCTCGTACTGCGGGTCGATCGTGCCGGTCAGGCTGACCATCGCCTTGCTTCCGCGCCACGGCAGCGATGCTCACGCCAGGGGGTGGCGGGGCCTCGCCGGCCCCGCCACTGACCTCCTGCGGCTGAGGGGAGGGCGAGCGTTCAGCTGGGTACCGCGTAACCCGCTGCCGGCTGGCCGAACATCTGGGCGATGTGCCAGACGGCGTGGTCCGACCCGTGGAAGAACACTTCCAGGCGCCCGTGGCCGTCGGCTTCGACGACGGGTTCGCCGCCGATGTTCTGCGCGATCTGCTCGTAGGGGCTCCAGTCGGTGCCGTTGACGACGGTCTGCTCGTTGACCCACAGGTGGCCGCCGCCCCAGTGGAAGACGGCCAACCGGGCGTCGGCGGCCCGGGCGACGGCCGGGTTTCCGGTCAAGGTGCCGCCGAGGCTGGTCAGCGTGTCCCACCCGTTGTAGTCGTCGGTCTGCGCCAGATGCCACAAGGCGTTGTCCGTGCCCCGGAAGAACACCTCCAGACGCTCGTCCGCGTTGATGCCGACGACGGGATCGCCGCCGATGTTGCGCGCAATGCTCTGGGGGCTTGCGAAGGCGCCGTTGGCGTCCTGCTGGCGGACGACCCACAAGTGACCGTCGGCGCCACGGAAGAACACTTGCAGACGGCCGCGGGCGTCGGTCGCCGCCGCCGGGTCGCCCGACAGAGTGCCGCCCAGGCTGGCAGGGCCGGTCCAGTTGCCGTAACCGGACTTGGTGGTCTCCCACACGTGCCACAGAGCGTTGTCGGTGCCCCTGAAGAATGCTGCCGGGCGGCCGTCGGCATTCAGTCCGGGGACCGGGTTGCCCCCGATGCTGGTGGCCAGTGTCACCCCCGGGCCGTAACCACCGTTGATGACCGTCTGCCAGGGGTGTTCGAGGTTGCCCTGCCCATTCCTGAAGAACACCCCGATACGCCGCGCGGCGGTCCGCAGGACGGAGGGATCACCGGACAGGGTGCTGCTGTCCTTCAGGTTCTCCCACTCGGACCAGCCGCCCCACGTCTGCTGATGACAGGTCAACAGTGCATCGTCCGCGCGACCCCTGACGAACACCTCCAGACGGCCGTCCGAAGAAGGCGCCACCGCCGGCCTTCCCGTCAGCTGCCCGCCGAGCGAAGACACCGGACCCCAGGACATACCCGGCGTCGAAGGAACCGTCATGTTCTCCCCCTCCTGTTTCACCCCCAGCACTCCCGCCAGGGGGGAATACTTTCCGCGAATGCCCAGGCGTCCAGCGTGAACATTCCGCAGGTCCGCCTTTGCCGCAATGACGGAGCGTCAGCGGTCCCCCAGATCGAGGTATCGGCAAGGGTCTGTCTGCTCCGCGATCCCCAGCAGCACAGCGAGCGCCCGGCGCAGGGGCTGGACCCGCTCGCTTCACCAGCTCGCGCCGCTCGCTGGTGAGGATCCCGTACGCGAGCCCCCGGACTCCGCGTTCGAGGACTATCGCGTCCTGAAGCGGCGGTAGAGGTTTCGGGCCACGTACACACCCGGGCCGCCGAAGCCGACGATGTCGACACGTCCGTCCCCGGTGATGTCGGCGAGGAAGCGGGGGTGGCGGTCGACGCGCCAGGCGCCGGCGTCGTCGTTGTACCCGAAGCCCCGGCACACCAGTTGGGCCTGGTCGAACCGGCCGTCGCCGCGGTTGTGCGACACCCAGACGCCCTCGTCCCCGAAGCCGACGATGTCCGGGTTGCCGTCGCCGGTGACGTCGGCGAGGAAGCGGAGGTGCTTCTTGTGCGTCCACCCCTGGGCGAGCCCGAAGTCGTTCAGGACGAGTTCGGAGGGCTCGAACGTGCCGTCGCCGCGCCCGCGGGAGACGACGACGCCCTGCGGGCCGAACCCGACGATGTCCAGTGCTCCGCCACCGGTGGTTCCGATCAGGCACCGGGGGTGCTCCTCGACCGAGCTCCACCCCTGGTCGGTTCCGAAATCGTCGAGGACCCACAGGGGGTCGGCGAATGCGCCGTCCTCGTCCTGGAGGGAGACCCACACGCCGTCGTCGTGGCAGCCGACGATGTCGAGCCTGCCGTCGCCGGTGGTGTCGGCGAGGAAGCGGGGGTGCTTGTCGGCAAGCCAGCCACCGGCCTTCTCGTCGTGGCCGAACGCCCGAAGGACCGGTTCGTCGGCCAGTGGTGCGAACTTTCCTTCCTCGTTCTGGAGGGATACCCACACGCCGTCGTCGTGGCAGCCGACGATGTCGAGCCTGCCGTCGCCGGTGGTGTCGGCGAGGAAGCGGGGGTGCTTGTCGGGAAGCCACCCGCCGGCCTGCTGTCCGTGTCCGAACGCCTTGAGAACCGGACCGCCGCCCGTGGGCGCGAACGTCCCGTCCTTGTCCTGCAAGGACACGTGGACACCGTCGGCGGCCAGCACGACGACGTCGGGCCTGCCGCCGCCCGTCGTGTCCGCGAGGGTCCACAGGTCCGCAGGGCTCGGGGAAGGCAGGGGCTGATGCAGGACGCGCTCGCCGTCGTCGAACGTGCCGTCGCCTCGGCTGGACGACGTCACAGCCCCCTTCGCGGGCTTGAGCCCTACGATGTCCCCTCGGCCCGCTCCCGTGACGTCGGCAAGGAAGCGTGCACCGAGCCCGGCCCACCAGCCCGGTTGCCCGTTGTGCAAACGGTTGGCTCCGACGCTCTTCCACCCGCCGGCGTCCTGGTCGCTCCCGAATGCCTGGAGGACCAGCAGCATGTCGCTGAAGGAGGGCGCAGCGCCGGGTGCCGGCCGCAGTGCGGTCGAGCGGGCCAGCCGCCAGGACCGGCGGCTGTTCCAGTGGCTCAGCGGTGCCCAGCGCAGCACGGGGTCGCTGGTGCGCTCGGGCTCGGCCGGGACGAACCGCCACCGCTGGCTCTCCGCGCCGTCGTCGTACTCGCGCAGGACGATCCGGGTCTGGTCCTCGCCGGGGTCGGCGAGGTCGAGGACGGCGCCGTCGGTCGCGCCCTCGATGAAGTAGAGGCCGGCTTCGCCCTCGACGGGGACGACACGCCATTGCTGGCCCTTCTTGCCGGCGGCGGCGTCCCACTGGCGGACGCCGCGGTCCGCCGCGGCAGGGTTGTCGAGCACCTTGCCGCTGACCGCGTTGCGGACCACAAATGCCTGGTCACCCTGCGCGGGCTGCACGGGGGTGAGCTGCCATTGCTCCGGGCTCGGGCCGCCATCAGGGAAGTCACGGACGACGAGCGCCCCGTCCGCGCTCGGCGCGGCCCTGGCGCCGAGGATCTTCCCGGTGGCGGCGTTGACGATCTGCAGTTTCAGTTCTTCCGTGGGCACGGGCAACGTGATGCCTCTTCCGGACGATGCGGGCGTTGACTGCTGACGGCTGTGGCGCGGTGGTGGCCGCGGATCAAGTGAAGACGTGGTGGTACGGCACGCTCCACTCGTTGGGCAGCCGCGGGTAGAACGTGTTGATGACCGTCCCGGTGAAGTCCCCGCCCCAGTTGTAGGTGACACGCACCTCGCCGTCGGCCGCCACCGCGTAGTCCTTGAACCCGAGGATGGCATCGGGGTGGGTGATCGGCACAAAGGTGATCCCGCCCCACGGCGTCACGGTGACGACCCAGAGCTGGGTGTCCTCGGGTGCGCCGTTCTTCCCGCGCCACTTGTCACCGACCTTGTCGGGGAGGCCGACCTGGACGGTGTCGGCCGTGCTCTTGGGGGCCTCCTGGTGGACGGTGATCCGCCGGCGCTGCGGCTTCGGTGTGCCGTCGTCACCGCGGCCGGTGTCGGCTCCGCCCGCACCGGAAGGCTTGGGTGACACCTGGCCCGCGGCGCTTTCGATGAAGTACAGCGGTCGCTGCCCGAAGAAGCCGGCGGGGGTGACGTACCAGAGGTGGCCCTGCGCCTCCTTGGTGGCCGGATCGAGCGCTGTGGCCAGTTTGACTCCCTTGTCGTGGCTGTCCTCTTTCAGCTCGGCTGGCCGCAGGTAGCCTCCGTTGAAGGCGTGGACGAGCATGACCGGCCGGTTCTCGAGCAGCGCTGCCACGATGGCGTTGTCGTAGCTGTTCACCGCCACCGGGCCGCCGACCACCAGATTCGCCATCGCCGTGCGTTCTTGGGTGTACATCGCGGAAACCTCACTTGTTCTGGATGTGGAGAACGAAGCATCGGGCGCTCGATGCAGTGGTTCGGCAAGCGGTCCGCAAGCCCAACCACCCTCGATCGAAAACACTCAGAAAACGGATGGACTACCGAAACGAAATACCGTCGTCCACAGCGACATCCGAGGCCGCGGCACTCGCAGGCAGGACTATCGGAACGTCGTCGACCAAGCGATCGGCGGGCCTCACGTCACCTTCGAATCCGATGAGTCGAGAAGTCACCGAAGCTTGACAACTCGGTTGAGCGTGATGAGGGACGGCCTGGCCCTGACCCCTCAGAACCCGTGCGTCAGCTGGAACGAGACGGCTTCTCGGCGGTCGCCTTGGGGGCCTTGGCGGCCTCCGCCTTGGGGGTCTCCGGGGTCTTGGGGGCCTTGGCGTAGTCGCTCTTGTTCGGCTTGTCCTCCAGGTCCTCGTTCTTCTGCAGGCCGTCGGTCTTCTTCACCGTCGCACTCGACTCCTTCATGCCGGCGGCCGCCGCCGTGGAAACCGAGCTGGGATCCTGCGCGTACTGCGCCTGCGCACCGGCAGACGCCTGGGTGGTCTGGATGAAAGAGCCGAGGAAACCCAGGATGGCCCGCGCTTCGGGCGACTGCTCCTGCACGACCTTCGCCCGGAAGGAGGCCCCGTGGATCGCGTTGCTGAACAGGCTCGTGCTCGTGTCGTCGTACGTGCCGTCGTCGGCGTCCTCGAAGTCGACGCCCGCACCCGGCTGCGGCTTGGTGCCGTCGGTGGTCACCGAGAAGAGCCCCGCACCCTTGCTCGCGGACGTGAAGATGTTGTCGAACACCATGGTCGTCACTCCTCGTCATCCGCTGAAGGGTGCTTGTGCAGCGCTCGGTCGCTGCCGGTCAGGCTCTCGCCGTCGAACATCGTGTGGTGGACGTCCAGGGCGGAGACGACCTCGGCCCACCCGTGCATCAGAAAGCCGCCGCCGGCCAGGTCGAGGTCGCTGACAGGGCGGGCGACCACCTGGTCGAGGCCGGGGTAGTCCCCGGACTGCGGGGGAGACAGGACCGCCACCGGCACGTCGTACTTCACCGCGATGAAGCCGGAGAAGGTCACCGGGATCTCGTAGCAGTACAGCCTGCGGCAACGCCGTTGCGTGACGACGGTCTGCACCCGGGAACCCGGCTTGACCTGGCCGGAGATCTGCGACTTCGAGGCCCAGCTGGTGGTCAGGGAGCCGCCGACAGAAGCCTGGATGCCCAGCATCAACTGGGCGTGGAGCGTCGCGGTGCCGGTCGCAGTGCCCTGCGTGGTGAAGGCCACCGAGTCCGTCACCGAGTTCGCGGCGGAGTTCGTCGCGGCGTTCCTCATGCCTGTCTCGGTGGCGTTGGCGTTGTCGACCCCGACGCTGTCCTTGCTGTTCTTGTTGGTCACCGTGTTCGCGTTCTTGTTCGACACCTCGTTCTGACACTGCGTCTGAAGCTGTGTCTGGAGGTCCATCTTGAGCTGGTTCTGCAACTGGAGCTGCAGCTGCGCACTGACGCTTCCGCCGAAGGTGAGCTGGGCCGACCCTTGAAGCGACCACGTAACCCCGTTCGACACGGTGAAATCGACCGAGTCGGTGAAATTCATCGGGGACGTCTGGCTGCGGTTGACATAGGCGCGCGAGGAGAACGTGTCGGGCGGGGGCTGGTCGATGTCGCACCGCTCCTCGATCAGCGGCTCCCCGAGGTTCATGTACGCGAGCCAGCCGAGCTGGAACGCGGTGCCCGGGAAGGCGCCGAAACTCGACTTGTTCACGGAGAACCCCACGGGCTTGTGCCGCACGCCGTAGTCGTCGACGTAGACCAGGTTGGGGTGGTCCAGGATGGACTGCCAGTTCTGCGCGATTTTCAGTTCCCGCAGGTTCTTCTTCGTCAGCGGCTGCCGCTTGCCCCGGTCCAGGTTGTACGCGTTGGAAGGCATTCACCGTCCTCGACTGATCCGGTCGAACCGCGCTCGGTGCCATGAATACAGGCATCTTTGCGCGTTCCGACGATCGAAGTTGTTACGGGCTCCATCACCCGGTAAGATGTTTCCGTCGAACAGTCACGCGTCACACAGGGAGCAGCTGCCACTGCCGGTCCCGGTGGTCACCCTCCGACCCGTCCTGTTTGATCGCCGTGCGGGCGTTGGTGTCGACTCGCAGGAGCAGACCGCTGTTCCCGTTCGCAATCTCGTACACCCGCGGGGTGTCGGTCACGGAGCCCACCGGGATCAGCCGCCAGTGCTGGTGGTGCGCGTCAACTCCCTCGTAGGCGCGCTGCACCACCACCGCCCCGGCCGCTTGCTGCGCCCCGACGACCTCCAGCACCTTGCCGCTGCGCACGTTCTCGATCCTGTACAGGACATCGTCCTTGTCCTGGCCCGCCGCGACCAGCCGCCACCGCTGGCTGTCCCTGGGGGTGGCGAGGGACTGGTGGATCTCGGCCCCGTCCTTGGTGGACTCACGCACGACCGCCATCCGCAACCTGCTCCGGACGTTGGCCCAGGAGGCCACCGTGCCCGAGTCGGGCAGCCCGGCCATCCTCGCCGACGCGACCTTCCGCACCCGGTTGTTGGTGTGGTCGGCGATGTAGAGGGCGTCGACACAATCCACAGCGAGCCCGAACGGGTTGTTCAACTGGGCCGAAGTGGCCGGGCCGTTGTCACCGCCGACGTTCGCGGCGCCCGTGCCGGCGACCGTACTGATCTTCCCATCGGCGACCCTCCGGACCCGATGGCCGCTGTATTCGGAGATGTACAGGGCGCCGGTGCTGTCCACCACCACCCCCGCCGGGAAGTTCAGCTGAGCTGAGGTGGCCGGGCCATCGTCACCGCTGGAGCCTGGGGTGCCCGTGCCGGCGACCGTACTGATCTTCCCATCGGTTGTGATCTTCCGGACCCGATTGTTGGCGTGGTCGGCGATGTAGAGGTTGCCCGTGCCGTCCATCGCCACTCCGTGCGGGCGGTTCAGCCAGGCGGCGGTGGCGAGGCCACCGTCACCACCGAAGTTCGCGGAGCCTGTGCCGGCGACCGTACTGATCTTCCCATCGGTTGTGATCTTCCGGACCCGGTGGTTGCTGGAATCGGCGATGTAGAGATTGCCCGTGCCGTCCACCACCACCCCCACCGGAAAGTTCAGCAAGGCAGCGGTGGCGAGGCCACCATCACCACCGAAGTTCGCGGAGCCCGCCCCGGCGACCGTACGGATCTTCCCGTCGACCGTGACCTTCCGGACCCGATTGTTGGCGGAATCAGCGATGTAGAGATTGCCGACGCTGTCAACCGCCACCCCACGCGGGTAGTTCAGCTGTGCCGAGACGGCAAAGCCACCGTCTCCACCGGGTCCAGCGGTCCCGGTCCCCGCGACCGTGCTGATCTTCCCGTCAGTCGTGACCTTCCGGACCCGGTGGCCGCCGTAGTCGGCGATGTAGAGATTGCCGACGCTGTCCACCGCAACCCCGGACGGACTGCTCAACTGAGCTGAAACAGCCGGCTCGTTGTCCCCTTTGGGTCCCGCGGTTCCGGTTCCTGCGACTGTGCTGATCGGAGGGGCGGAGTGCTGGTCAACGGTAACTGCTGTGTGGGCAGTGCTCATCGCCATCCCTTCAGCGTTCGCCCGACCGACCACTACAGACGGTTTTCGGGCGACTCCAGAAAGCCACGAAGGCGGCGGGGTCGGCAAGGGTCGCTTCTGAGACATTGTCGTGAAGCGCGATGACGGGACACCGAACCGCATGGGTGAACGAGGCGCGGCGGCGAGGCTGTTCGGCCGCTGCGGCCCCCGAGGCCGGGCTCGCCCGTATGAGGGGCAGTGATGGGACCCGGGTAACCGCCCCTTGAGCTAGCTGGTCGATGCATCGGTCAGGGGCTTGACCTGTCAGGACTTAGGCACCGCCCGTGCGGGACCGCATGGGGGCCTGATCGGCGAGGGCCGTCCGGTATCGCTCGGTAACCAGTGCTAGCCGTGTCCGACGGGTCGGGGGCGGGCGATAGGGAGTAGGGCGGACAGCCGCGTAGCCGCAGTGACCATGCAGTCAGGGTAGGGGGAGGCACTGACAAGCCATGGCGGTCGGCGGCGGAGTGAGTCCCGGCGATCGCCGGTCGGCGGGGTTCCCCTGGCCAGGCCCGTTTGGCGATCGCTCGGGTCGCTTGCTGACCGTTCATCGAGATCGGCGCTGGACGTGGAAGTGGCGGCGGGCTCGGGCGAGATCGCAGAAGGCGAATGGCTCAGCAATCTCGGTTGAGATCGGCCCGGCTATCAGAGACATTACGTCGTTGGGCCGGAGGTCTGACGAAGACCCGAGTCGACTTCCACTTGGGCCCCGCCCGCCCCGTCGCCTGAATCACCGCACAGCCACTGAACAGGAGCCATCCGTGGCCAACACTTGGCAGACCACCCCCGACGCTCGTGTCGAGGACCGAAGCCGGCAGGACCATCCGGATCACCCCGCGGCCTTCGACGACGCGGCGATACGCCAGGCCCGCAACTCCGCCGCGTTCTGGGCTGCAACCGGAGACTCCCGCGGCCACGAGGTGATCCGCCGACGCGGCTTCCTCGCCGTGCTCGGTGGCAAGCCCGCCGGGACACGCATCCTGCTGCAGGAACCCGACCCCGACGCACACGAGCTCGCCGAGCTGACCGAGCTGGCCGGCCGATCGACCGGACCGGTGGATATCGAGGATCCGTTCAGTTCCACCGATCTGAGTCACCTGGGCATGCGTAACTGGCAGATGCCGATCATGGTGCGCCCGCCCGCTCCTGTCCCCGCCCCCGCGATGGAGGTGATCCGGGTCCAGCGGGCGCACGAGCTGCAGACTGCCGAGCGGATCGTGATCGAGGGCTTCGAGCTGACCAGATTCACCCCCTACCGTCCCGGCGAGATGTTCCCCACGACGCTGACCGAGCAGCCGGGCGTGGACGTCTTCCTTGCCGTCCTCGACGGCGAGGCGGTCGGAGCCGGTGTCACCGTCGTCCACGACGGGGTCGGCAGCCACTACTGGGTCGCCACGGCGTCGGCGCACCGCTCCCGCGGCGGCGGGCGGGCCGTCATGCTCGGCTCGCTCGCGCCCATGGCGAACCTTCCGGTGACACTCACCGCCTCACGGCTCGGACGGCCGCTGTATGAGTCGCTGGGCTTCACCGCCGTCACCTCGTCGACCTGGTGGTCCTCACAATGACCACCACCGAGGCGTGACTCAGCGCCCCGGCCGGCCCGGACACCACTTGCAAGGACGGACCGGGGCCCCGTCCCGGCGGGCGGGCGCCGACCGGGCGTTGGGGCTGACAACGCCGCGCAGTCTGCGGCCCAGACGACAGCGAGCGCGCCTACCGCGTCGGCGCGGCTGGGCCCGGGCAACAGCAGCCCGGCGGACAACGGGCCCGCCAGAGGGCCGGGGCCCGCACAGGCGCGGACGGCCGTCTGCGTGAGCATCCGCGCCCACGCCACGATCTCGTCCCCGACACAGTAGGGCCGCGTGCCCAGGATCGTGGCGCCGTTCGGCGCTTTCCCTGCGTTCCGTGGCCCGTTCCCTGACTCTTTCGTCGACCTCCTGCTGACTGTCCATGGAGAAGGAAAGCCGCGACCGGGTGCCGGCCGTCCCCGGCCGGATCCGGTCGGGGACGGCACGACTACTCGTGCCGGGTGAACGCGGCGATCAGGTCGTGGGGTGTGTTGTCGCCGAAGAGGAGCTCGTCGAATCGGGCGCCTTCATCGGCGGCCTCGGCGCTGCGGGGGAACATGGCCTGCTCGTATGCGGTCAGCGCGGCCTCGGTGTCGCCGGGATGCGCGGCGAGGGCCGTGCCGAGTTCGGCGCCGTCGAGCATGGCCAGGTTGGCGCCTTCGCCGTTCGGGGCCGAGAGGTGGGCGGCGTCGCCGATCAGGGTCACCCCCGGCACCCGGTCCCACCGGTGCCCGGTCGGCAGAGCGTAGAGGGGGCGCAGGACCGGCGCCGTGTCGCTGTCGGTGATCAGCGCGGTGAGCTCGGGCGCCCATCCCCCGAACTCCTGCGCGATGCGCGCGGTGGCCGCGGCGGCGTCGGTGAAATCGATGGCGGCGAACCAGTCCTGCGGCTCGGACAGCCCCATGTAGGCGTGCAGGGTGTCGCCCCTTTCCCGGTGGGCGAAGATCTCCCTGCCCGGCGTGAGCGCCATCAGCGACCCGCCGCCGACCGCCTTGGCGGTGGCCGGGTGCCGGGTGTCGGCGTGGAACAGGTAGGTCTCGACGACGGACCGGCCGGTGTACTCGGGCGTGGCGGTGGACAGCAGCGGCCGCACTCGTGACCACGCGCCGTCCGCCCCGACCAGCAGGCTGGTGACGACGGTGCCGCCGTCGGCGAACGTCACCTCGTGGTGCCCGTCGCCGAGGGTGCGGGTGTTGCTGACCTTGTGGCCCCACCGGACGGTGCCGGCCGGGAGCGAGTCGAGCAGGATCTGCCGCAGTTCGCCGCGCTGCACTTCGGGACGTCCTCCCGTGCCGTCGTCGGCCTTGTCGAACAGGACGGTCCCGTCCGGGCCGAGGATCCGCATGGCCTGGCGGCCTTCCAGGATCAGGCCGTGGAACTCGTCCATCAGACCCGCTGCCCCAAGGGCGAGTTGGCCGTTGTAGTCGTGGATGTCGAGCATCCCGCCCTGCGAACGCGCGGTCGGGGACGGCTCGGCCTCGTAGACCGTGGCCGGTATTCCATGGACGTGCAGGACACGGGCGAGCGTGAGGCCGCCGAGCCCGGCGCCGATGATGGTGATGTCAGTGGCCATGAGGGCTTCTTCCTTCTGGTCGTGGAGCCCCGTCCCGGTAGGCCGGGACGATGCGATGCCGGTGGCCGGTGCCGTTGATCGCCGGCACCAACCGGCTCCAATCTCCCGGCAGCCATCGACAGGTCACCGACAGGTCACCGACCATCGCCGACAACCACCCGACACCGGCCCCGCCCCGGGAAGGGCTGAACGCCGGGTCGCCACCCCCGCGCGGGGTTGCCCGCGTGCTACCGCTCTACCGAACGGTTCCGGCGGAGCCACCCGGAGAGACAAGTCCTGTCTCGTAGGCGAGGACGACGGCCTGGGCTCGGTCGCGCAGGGCGAGTTTGGCGAAGATCCGGGCCACATGGGTCTTCACCGTCGCCTCACTGAGCGTCAGCGTCCGCGCCAGTTCGCTGTTGGACAGACCCCGCCCCAAGAGCGTCAGCACCTCGTGCTCCCGCTGCGTCAGGGTGGCCAGGTCGCGGTGGACGGCCGGGGACCCGGGCCGGGGGGCTCTGGTGGAGGCACTGTGCAGGCGTTCGCGTCCGGCACCGTTTCGTTGTTCGGCCCCGGCAAAACGCTCCACCAGGCGGCGGGTGATCGAGGGTGCGAGCAGTGCGTCGCCGGTCCTGACCAGGCGTACGGCGGAGGCGAGGTGTTCGGGGGTGACGTCCTTGAGGAGGAAGCCGCTGGCACCGGCGGCGAGGGCGGCGTAGACGTAGTGGTCGAGGTCGAAGGTGGTCAGCATGATCACCCGGCAGTCCGGGACCTGCGCGAGCACGCGGCGGGCGGCCTCCAGGCCGTCCATGGCGGGCATCCGGATGTCCATCAGCACAACGTCGGGCCGCAGCACGCGCACAGCTGCGACCGCCTCCGCACCGTCGGCGGCCTCGCCCACCACGTTGATCCCGCGGGCGGTCAGGATCAGCCGGAAGCCGGTGCGGACGAGTTCCTGGTCGTCGGCGACGACGACGCGGGGGGCGGGTTCGGCGGGCGTCATGGCCGGTCCAGGGGAATCCGGGCGCGGACTCGGTAGCCGCCGCCGAGGCGGCGGCGGGCGTCCAGGTCGCCGCCGTAGACGGCGACCCGCTCCCGCAGCCCGAGCAGCCCGCGTCCGGCTCCGACCGCCCGGTCGGCGGCAGGGCCGCTCGGGGCTGCGGAGCCGCCGGCCGTCAGGACGCTCGGCCCGCTGTTCAGTACCTCGACCCGCAGGAAGTGGTCCGCGTACCGCACTGTGACCTCGGCCTTCGCTGTGTTCCCGTGTTTGAGGGCATTGGTCAGCGCCTCCTGGATGATCCGGTAAGCGGTCACATCGATTCCGCCCGGC
>NZ_JBFAPH010000166.1:0-14337 GCF_040675635.1 Streptomyces sp. NPDC049577 | reverse complement strand
GCTACGCCGTCAACCTTGAGGACCGCAACAGCGCCTCGATCAACTACGGCCACTTCACCGAGGCCGGCGTGTGGGTCGACGGCATCCACGCCGTCGAGCACGTCGTGGGCGCGGGGCGCGGCTCCCGGAGCCGGAGGTGAGCCGTGTACGTCCTGCCTGACTCCGAAGCGCTCGTCCTGGACGCGCTGCGCGCCTACCTGCCCGCCGGCACGGAGGTGCGGGTGGCCGTGCCCCAGCACTGGGCCGGCGTCCTTCCCCTGGTGGTGGCCCGCCGGGTCGGCGGCAAGGCCCGCGACCCGCGGTTCATCGACTCCGGCATGTTCACCGTCGAAGCCCTCGCCGGCACCCGCCCCGCCGCATCCCTCCTCGCCCGTCAGGCCCGGGGGGCGCTGCTGGCCGCATGCCGCGACCAGCACCGGGGCCCGGACGGCTACCTCAGCCGGTTCACCGAGGTCACCGGCCCGTTCCCGACGGGCGACGCCCTGACCGCCGGCAACCCCGAGGTCTACCGCTTCACCGCCACCTATCAGCTCAACGCCCGCCCCCTCGCCCCGCGCGCGCCGCTGACGCTGGCCCTCGCACCCGGCGACGGGAACGGCAGGTACTACCGCGCGCAGGTCGCCGGCCGCGTCGCCGGCCCCGCGCGCCTGGATTGGGGAGACGGCCACATGGCCGACATCACTCTCGGAGCCGGCCCGGTCGTGGTCGAGCACGAGTACAAGACGCTCGGCGCGCACACGGTCACGGTCACCGACGCCGACGGCAACACCAAGACCGTGACGACCGCGCCCGTCTTGCCCGTGGAAATCTCCTGGGCCATGGACGCCGGCTCGAACTTCGAGGGCGTCCTGTCGGCCACCGGCGTCAAGCCCGGCGTGAGCGTGGACTGGGGCGACGGCTCCCCGCCGTCCACCCCCACCGTCTCGGCCGGCAAGCTCACCGAGCGCCACGCGTTCACCGCCGAGGGCGAGAGGACCATCACGGTCACCGTGCCCTCCTGGAAGGACGCCGGCTTCGAGGGTCACACCGCCACCACCGCCGTCACCGTGCGTCTGCCGCGCGACCTGGACGTCCAGCTCGGCTACTTCGAGGACGACCCGCGCAAGGTCTCCGCCACCATCCGCAACGCCGTCGCGGGCAAGGGCCGGATCACCTGGGGTGACTGATGGCGGCGGACGTCGTGGACATCCCCGAAGCCGACTCCGCAGTGACCTGCCACCACACCTACCCCGGCACCACCACGCGCTTCGACGGCGCCTTCGAGGACCGGGCCGGCCGGCACTTCACCTTCACCGTGACCCTGCCCACGCCGGCCGTCGAGGCACCCAAGGACGTGCAGGTCTGGCGGGACGGTGGCGCACCCAACGAGGTGCACGTGATGTGGCTGCCCGTCGAAGGGGCGGAGGACTACACCATCCGCATCTTCAAGAACGGCGACGTCATCCGCACCGTCACTGCCCCCGGCCGGCCCCCGAACGACAATGGCTACCGGCAGGTGCACGTGGCCCCGGAGCCCTACCCCGTGGTGGGCCAGGTCTACGAGTACGACGTGTCGGTCAAGGGCACGGACGCGTGGTCCCAACGCGTCGCCCACCAGTGGGCCGGCTCCTAGTCCGCGTCGCACGAGCCCGGTCTGAATCCCGGGACAGTTGGCGAGACCCGGAACCTCAGCATTCTGGAGGACGAGTGGCGCACACATCGAAAGGGTCCCCGCAGGCGGATCGAACAAGTGGTGCGGATTGTCACCCACACCGGCGCCCTTACATATGAAGTGCCGATTGTCGGGGCAGGACATAGCGGCAGGCATCCGCTGAGCCAAAGGGGCCGCCATGCACAAGCGCACCAGAACGGCCGTCGTCGCGGCAAGCGCCATCACCGCACTCGGCTGCCTCCCCCCGAACGCTGCATCAGCCCACGCCCCGAGCCCACCCGCCGGGAGCTTCTCCCGGCCAGCCGTTCCCATCGGGGTTGCGGCGGCACCACCGCAGAGCTGCCAGAAGAGTTCGGCCTACGGCAGTCCCGGCTGGTGGGCTTCGGTCAAAGGCTGCTTGGCCAACAACAACGGCCGCCCCCTGGTCACCATCGACGCACAGTGCCAGTACAAGGGCTTGGTGTTCTACACAGCGGTCGTGTGCAACGTCTCCGGGCACTTCTCCCTGAGCAAGGACGGAAAGGTGTTCTGGGAGGGCCCCTTCTCCATCCAGACTGATCCAGACCACGGCAGGGACAGGACCGTCCGGCTGGGCTACGCCTGCCACGGCCCCGGGTCCTACACCCTGAAGGTCACCAACATCAGTACAGTCGAATCGGAGCTGCATCCGCGCGGCAGGGGCCCCGTGCCCGACATCACCGTCACCGACACCGGCTGCTGATTGCCCAGAGACACTCCGTATCGTGCGAGTCATCGGGCTCGGGTATCACCGGGCCCATGACCCGGTACGGCCAGTAAAAGCGCGCCACAGAGTGCGGCGCGGCCAAGCCGAAATTCTTCGAGTCTGGCCTGTCGCACAAGTCCTAGTGAGCCGGTCCGGAGATGCGTGAGCAGTAGTGGCAGATCCGGTCGATGATCTGGTCGGCGGTCCTGGCCCATTTGAACGGGCGGGCGTCGTCGTTCCAGTGCTTGATCCAGTCCTCGAGCGCGGTCTTCAGCTCGTCGAGCGAACAGAACACGCCGCGTTCGAGGCAGCGTCGTTCGAGCTCGGCGAACCACCGCTCGACCTGGTTGATCCACGATGAGTAGGTCGGGGTGAAGTGCAGCTCGAAGCGGGGGTGGGCGAGCAGCCACCGGTGGACCACGGGCGCCTTGTGCGCCGAGAGGTTGTCGCAGATCAGGTGCACCGCCAGGCCGGGATCGGTCTGCCGGTCGATCTCGTCCAAGAAGTCACGGAAGTCCACCGCCCGGTGCTGGGCCGACAGCTTCCCGATCACCTTCCCGGTGGCGGTGTTCAGCGCCGCGAACAAGTCCACGGTGCCGTGCCGGACGTAGTCGAAACTCCGCCGCTCCGGTGTCCCCGGCACCATCGGCAGCACCGGAGCGGTCCGCTCCAGTGCCTGGATCTGCGGCTTCTCGTCCATCGCGAACACCGCCGCGTTCGCCGGCGGCGCGAGATACAGGCCCACCACGTCCCGGATCTTGTCAATCAACAGGGGATCCGGGGAGATCTTGAAGGTGTCGGTCCGCCAGGGCTGGAGACCGAACGCCCGCCAGATCCGCAGCACGCTCGTGGGCGAGATCCCCACCCGCCGGGCCATCTCCCGCTTCGACCAGTGCGTCGACCCCTCGGGCAGCTCTTCGAGGGTGCGGACCACCACCTCTTCCACCTGGGCATCGGTGATGGTTCGCGGCACCCCCGGCCGCGGCTCGTCGGCCAGACCATCCAGCCGATCCCGCAGAAACCGCGACCGTCACTTACTCACCGTCGTCCGGTGGACACCCAGCCGGCCCGCGACGGCCATGTTGCTTCCGCCTTGCGCACACGCCAGAACGATCCTCGCCCGCAGGGCCAGGCCCTGCGCGGTCGTGCGACGCTTCGCCCACCCCTGCAACACCACCCGCTCGAACTCCGAGAGCACGAGCGGGACCAGCCTGTTGTCACCCATGCCCGCAGCAGACCGCGGACCTCCACAGCTGTCACCAGCCCCGGCCTGATCTGGGACAGAACACAACTCACGTGGCGACGCCGAGACTCAAGACCGGCTCACTAGCCTCACCGGCTACTGAGGATTTCGGTTCGAGGTGACGCTGATCTTCGTAGTGGGTGTATCCCGATGGAGGCGGTCTGACCGCGAAGCCCGTCGTACGGAAGTCGACTGGGCCCCCGTCTGACTTGGCGGGCTGCTACGGGTTTTCGATGGAAGTCCCGTTCGTGTGAAATGGCGTGCATTTCATCAGTTCGTCACAGAGTCGGGGCGACTCTGAGGGTCCACGTGACACTCAGGGATGGGGGCATCATGACGAAGTCGCGGAAGCGGAGAGCCGCTGCGGTGATCGCGGCGACTCTGCTGGGCGGTGCGCTCGACGTCACGCCGGCGCAGGCCGCCTCTGAGATCTATGACACGCCGGGCTACTACCAGCTCAAGTTGCCGGACGGCGTGACCGGGTTCAGCTTCTTCCTGATTGGTGGCGGAGGCGGCGGAGGCGGTAGTGGAGGCGGCCCCAAGGGTTTCCAGGGTCGCCATGAGGGAGGAACAGGCGGTTCGGCGGGCTACGCGGGCACCCTGGGCAGCCCGGGCAACAGGAACGACGGCGGTGGCGCCGGTGGAGGAGGCGGAGGCGGAGATTCGGCGGTCTTCACCTCGGCTGCCAGTCGGCTCGGATACGCGGGCGGCGGGGCTGGAGGAGGCGGAGGCGGCGGCTTCCACAAGGGCGTCGGAGCCCAGCCCGGGGGCGACGGAGGCAGCGGAGGTGGTCGCGAGTACGGCGGCCGCAGTGGCAAGCACGGCTACGGCGATACGCCTGGCACGATCGGCGGCCACGGTGGCGGAGGCGGCAAGCACGGGTGCGTGGCTCCGAACGTCAAAGGGCTTCGCTCGCAGGGCAAGGGCGTGGACGGCCAGAACGGCCGGGACGCCCACAACTTCACCGCCGGTGCTGCCGGCGCGCGCGGCTGGCGATCCGGCTTTCCAGGGCCCATCCGGAAGGACGCGGGCAACGGTGGCGCGGGCGGCCCCGGAGGCGAGAAGTGGGGCGACGGCAAGAGTGGCGCCAACGGGTACGCAGTCGTGGCATGGAACTCCGACCACTGAGCTCTGCGGTTCGGGGAGACGACATGGTGGAGCCGGGGTGAGTCCGGTCCGGGTGACGAATTCGTCGAGCAGGCCGGGCTGGTACCGCATCCGTTTAAGGCGTGTGCGGGCCAGTGCGGCGAGTTCGTCGAGGGTGCACGGGGCGAGGTTGCCCAAGGCCTCCACACCACCGTCCCGCGAGCGCGCGTGCCAGGCATACGCGGACTTCCGCGAGATCCGTAACCGGCGTGCGACCTGCGGCGGAGTAACCCCTTGTGTGAACAACCCGGCGGCCTCGAACCGAACCCGCTCCTTCTGAGTCCGCTGCTTTGCGGTCAGGCCGCCTCCATCGGGATACCGCATGCCACTGGAATACACCAACTGATACACCCACTACAGACACCACCGTCACCCCCAACCGAAATCCTCAGTAATCCAAGTGGGCAAGCGCCCTGGTGATGAGCGCCTTGGTGCGCTCGCCGTATACGGCAGACCTCTTCAGCATGTCGAAGGCTTTCGCGTACAGGGCGATTTCCCGCGGCTGGGTTACCGAGAACTCAGCAGAGTATGTCTCGACGAGTACAAGCTTGTCGTCGAACATCGAGAACGAGTTGCCGGGCCAGAGGTGCATCGGTGCGTCGCGCGGGATGAACCCGAGGCTGAGGCGTGGAAGACGCATGACCGCGAGGAGCCGGTCCAGTTGGCCGCGCATGACGTCTTTCCCGCCGATGTTCGTGTACAGGGCTTGCTCGGAGAGGAGTACGTTGAATATACGATCGCCCTGATAGAGGTACTGCTGTCGTTCCATCCGCTTGGCCACCGCGGCATCCGTGTCGTCCGGGATCTCGTAAAAATTGACGACCTGTCGGAACGTTGCAGCGGCGTACTCGGCTGTCTGGAGCGTGCCCCACACCACCGTGGGGTGGAAGATCCGGAATACCTTCGTCTTCGCGTAGACCGGGAGCGCCCTGCGCTGGCGTTGCTCCGCCCCGGTGTGGAGTTGGCGTCGCCACTCCAGCCACAGTTCCTCGATGTGCCGGACCGTGGCGATCAGGTCATCCACCTGGTCGTCGGTGCTGGTCCTCCGGCACCAGAGCCGGATGTCGTCCTCGCTGGCGTTCTGCCGGCCGTTCTCGATGCGCGAGACCTTGGATTCCTGCCAGCCCATGGCTGCTGCGAACGCCCGGCCGCTGGCGAAACCCGCGTCCTTGCGGAATCCTCGCAGCCGGGCGCCCAGGGCCTCCCGGGCCTCTTGTGCTCTGTTGCTCACTGGTGGATCAGGACTTGTACTCGCCGTGCGGGATGGCGACGGACCAGAGTGCGTCACGAACCTTGACACACTCCGCGACCGTGGCGGGGTCGTCGATGAGCTCGGACCCGAGGACACGGCCGTCCTCGCTGAAGTGGCCGACCGCGAGGAGCCGGTCGTCGTACAGCCACCAGTCGTTACCCGACACGGGAAAGGCCAGGGAGTCCGGCACCTGGTGCCGGGGCAGCCACCGGATGTCCTCGCCGGCCTCGATGTTCAGGCGGGTCAGGGAGTGCTCCCAGCGGACGTACTGCGAGTGCGGCTCGCTGATGACGCGGACCCGGCGCACCGTCTTCCCCTCGCCCGTCACCCGCTTCATGAGGGTCATCCACGGGTCGAGCCAGGCGTAGTCGTCGGGCTCGCCGCGCTGCCAGCGGGCGTACGGGGTGTCCTCGACGGGGGAGCCGTAGTCGTCCCGCAGTTCTAGGTGGAAGGCGTCGCGCTCGAAGCTCTCGAAGAGCTTGTCGCGCTCGGCGCTAGTGATCAGGTCCACTGTTCTCCTCCAGCAGGGCCGTGATCGAGGACTTGGGGACCTCGATGCAGGTCTCGTAGTCGGGCATGCGCATCTGGCTGAGGGCTTCCGCGTCCGTCATAGCAGGTCCCTGGAGGACACAGGTGCCCTGCTCCGTCACGAGCATGATCGGCGGCTCGAAACGCCGGATCTGCCCCGCCGGCACGCCGTCCTTGCTCAGGTGCTCGAAGAGCTCGGGTGGCACTTCCACGACTGTGTGGCCGGCAGGCACGTCGAGCTGCATCAGCAGGTCGTTCGCGTAGACCTTCCATCCCTGGACGACGTAGCTGTCCTGGTCGGTGGCGTACAGAGTGGGGCTGTCCCCAGGGGTGCTGTTCTTGCCGAGGAACCGTAGCTTCATCGTCGCTCTCCCGTCCGCTTCCTTGCGCCGGATTGCTCAGAACACCGATCGTCCGTGCGGCGTATTCCCCCGTCAACCCACTTGCTGCAAACTCGCGCAATCTGCTTGGGGTTTGAGTCAAAGCGCTCGTACGGTCGTCGAGGAGCCCAAGCCACGCAAGATCGAGGACGGGGACCGCATCATGACGATCAGGAGACCGCCCGAACAGGGTCGAACTCCGACTGGCGAGCCGGAAGAGGCGTCCAGGGGCGACTTCCGGGACCGCTTGGGAGAGAGCCGGCCCGGGGACGAGCAGCGCGGATCGGCGGATGCAGCCGGCACCGACCGTCGGGCGCGACTCCGCTCCCGGTTGCTCGAAGTCAACAGTCGCAGTCGAAGCCGGGGAGCCTCCTGGTGAGCAACGAGACGCCAGACCGGATGGCCCGTACTACGGCGCGAACTTCTGCGCGCGCTTGTTTCGGTGGACGACTACGTGGCACTCCGCCGGAGCCGGCGGAAGCGGCGAAGAAGCATGACGATCGGATCAGCGCTCTGCTTGAGGGGTTGCCGCCCCTGGGGACGCTCGTCTACGACGCGGAGTCCGGGCGGGACGGCATTCTGATGCACGCCGGGGAGCACGAGGACCCGTACACCCGCCGCAAGGCCATCGTTGCCTTCCTCCGCTGGGAGCGGGGCGGACGCGAGTGGACCACCAACCCGGCGAACGTCTCTCCGGTTCCCTTGCCCGCCGGAAGAAGGGCGAGGAAACCGTGACTGCTCCACACCGGTTCTGGTGTGAACTGAACGCGGAGGCGGTCAGCGGTTCACAGGTCGTCACTCTGGCTGGAGAGCCCACCACGACGCCCCGCCTCGCCCTCCGGTGGTTGCGCTGGCATGCCGAGCACGCGGCGCAGCGCCTCGGCCCCGTGCCCGAAGATCCTCACCACCTGGGCGCGCTGCTCGTCGGGCTCCCCGTCGGTAACCCGGATGTCACCCAGTCCTTACGGGCCTGGGCAGCCGACCAGGAGGGCCACGAGCGAGTGCTCGCCCAGTTACGGGAGGGGCAGGCGTACATGTGGGAGGCAACTGCACCATACGTCTCCCTCAGCGCCTCGCCACTCAGTGCGCCCGCCGAGCAGCAGGGTGAGCCCCACGGTTCCTTGCACCCGTCGGAAGTGACCGCGGACTTCCCCCTACGTCCGCGGGCCCTGGCCGGCGTGGGGTCTCACCGCATCGCGTGCTGCCGGCATCCTCACGACGCGTGCGTCACCGTGGGCGGCGTCACCACCTGCCGCTGCGGAGCTCGCCGCTTCCCCGAGTACCACGCGCTCGGCTCAGCCGCTCTTGACGTCGGCTACCGCAGCGAGCCGTCCGAGTCCCGGCCCGCCCTGACGACGGCAATGGCAGCTCACCCGGTCGGTGCTTCGCCGCCCACGCCCTGGACTTCCGCGCCGCCCAGCACTGCCTGGACAGGCTGAGCAGGTCAGCGCGGAGCACGCCCCCTCCTCGTCCGCCGTCGGCTCCGACCAGGCCGTATCCGTCGGGCGGGGAGGGTTCCGCACGATCCGTTCGAGCTGGAGGTGCCCGCGTGGGTACAGCAGTAGCGGTACGCGATCCGAAGGAAATTCTGGGAGAGGCTGTCTGGGACCGTGAGGTCAAGCTCCTGGTCCGCGACAACCTCATGGACACCGTGATGGCCGGCCGCCTTCTCGGGCAGGCCGTCGCCTACCTGGTCACCGCCATGGAGACCATGGGTCAGGGTCTGGAACTCGGCTGCGGTGAGCTCGTGGACACCGCCGTGCACGCGCTCATCCTGGACACCGCGAACTACGCGGAGTTCTGCAATAAGTACAACCACGGCAAGTTCCTCCACCACATCCCCGAGATCGAGCGAAAGGCCGACGGCACCGTCATGCGGACGGCGGCCGTGGTCGAGAAGCACGGCTTCGAGGTGGACTGGCCGCTGTGGGAGCGAGACGCCTCGACCTGCTCGCCCTGCACCCAGGGCACGAGCTGCCACTAGCACTACCGCGTGAAGCCGGCGACACCCCGGAGGGTGCCGCCGGCTTCCTCGTACGAGGGAAAACCCTCGGACCGCGCCTGATCATGAGCGCCCGCGAGTAGCGTGTGTGATTGTCGGAGCCTGACGGTACGGATGCTCACCAACAAGCCACCAAGGAACGTTGCTGCATGGGCATGGAAAGTTACTGGGACCGCTACGCGGCCGGAGCCGCGGAGAAGATCGGTCCGGTGGAGGTCTCCATCGAAAAGGGATTCGGCTGGACCCAATACGACCACCACGGCCCCGCCGAGGAACTGCTCTGTCAACCGGACAAGACGCTGGAGCTGGGCTGCGGATGTGGCGACAACGTCGCGTACCTGGCCCGCAAGGGCATTGACGCAACTGGCATCGACCTGTCTCCCGTGCAGATCAAAACGGCCGGCGAACGATGGGGCGAGGTTCCTGGGGCGCGCTTCGTGCTGCGAGAAGCCGTGGACTACCTGAAAACTACGGATGAGACGTACGACGCCATCTATTCGATCTGGGGAGCCTTCTGGTTCACCGACCCCCGCCGGCTCGTCCCCGCCATCCGCGAACGTCTCAACCCGCGCGGGGTGCTCGTCTTCTCGCAGGCACCAGCCGTCGAAGGCTGCTACGGGGCCCAGGGCATGTACGGGAACGGTTTCAACGGCAAAGTTCTGCCGGTCCAGCGCTGGGCGTACTCGGAGGAGATGTGGAAGGGCATCCTCATGCACCACGGCTTCCTCGACGTGGAGGCCAGGGTCCTTGAGGCCCCGGACCCCGAGAACCTGGGGACGCTCATCGTGACGGCACGCCTGACCTGACCGGGGCCGGATGGCTCCGCCCATTCCGTGCGGACAGGCGGAGCCGTCAACAGCCACGGCAGCCTTCTCGAATTCAGCGCACAGCCGGCCGCAGGAACCGCCGCAGACGCTGGAGCGGCCACGTGTTGATCACGTCGTCCTTCGTCAGCCAGCCACGTTGCGCCGTGCCCACCCCGTAGCGCATGTACGGCAGATGCACGACGGAGTGCGCGTCCGTGTTCACCGCGAACTTCACCCCGTACCGTTTGGCCCGCAGGATCTCCTCGTCGCCGAGGTCCAGGCGCTCGGGGTAGGAGTTGATCTCCAGGGCGGTGCCGGTGCGGGCACAGGCTGCGAAGACCTCGTCGAAGTCCGCGTCGATGCCGGGGCGTCTGCCGATCTGGCGCGTGGTGGGGTGGCCGATGATCGCCACGTGCGGGTTCTCGCAGGCGCGCACCAGCCGGCGGGTCAGTTCCTCGCGGCTCTGGTTGAAGTGCGAGTGGACCGATGCCACGCACAGGTCGAAGCCGGCCAGGAATTCGTCCGGCCAGTCCAGATCGCCGTCCGGGCCGATGTTGAGCTCGGTGCCGTGCAGCAGGCGCATGCGGCGGTGCTTGCCGTCCAGCGCCCGTACCCGCTCGCGCTGGGCCAGGATCTTCTTGTCCGTCATGCGCTGCATGTAGAGGTTGGGGGCGTGGTCGGTGACGGCGTAGTACGCGTATCCCCGACCGGCCGCGGCGGCCACCATCTCCTCCAGCGGGGCCAGGCCGTCGGTGAGGTCGGTGTGCGTGTGCAGGTCGCCGCGGATGTCGTCCTCGCCGACCAGTTCGGGCAGTTCGCCCCGCAGGCCGGCGGCGATCTCACCGCGGTCCTCGCGCAGCGTCGGGGGGATCCAGGGCAGGCCGAGCCGGGCGTAGATCTCCTCCTCGGTCTCGGAGGTGATCTTCTTGTCGGTCTTCGCCTCGAACAGGCCGTATTCGGAGAGCTTGAGGCCGTGGCGCACGGCGATCTCGCGGACGCGGATGTTGTGGGCCTTCGAGCCGGTGAAGTACTGCAGCCCCGCGCCCCAGGCGTCCGGGGGCAGCACCCGCAGGTCGACCTGGAGTCCCTTGGTGGTGCGGACGGAGGTCTTCTTCTCACCGCGGGCGATGACCTCGGCGGTGTGCGGGAGGTTGCTGAAGGCCTCCATGAAGGGGGCCGAGCGGCCGGCCGAGACCAGCACGTCGATGTCTCCGATGGTCTCCCGCATGCGCCGCAACGACCCGGCGTACGCGCAGCCTTCGCAGCCGGCCACCTCGGACAGTTCGGCGACGACCTGTTCCGCGACGTCCATGGCCGCGTTGAGCAGGATGCGGCCGCCGGCCTTCTGCATGAGGGCGATGCCGTGCAGGATGTTGGCCTCGGTCTTCTCGCCGAAGCCCTTCAGATCGCGCAGCCGCCCCTCGTGGACGGCGTCCAGCAGCTCCTCCACGGAGGAGACGCGCAGCTCCTCGTAGAGGGCCATGGCCTTCTTGGGGCCGAGGGTGGGAATGGCGGTCAGTTCGCGGACGCCGGCCGGGACGGAGGCCCTGGCCTCCTCCACGGCCGAGACGTGGCCGGTGCGCAGGTACTCGGCGACCTTGTCGGCGATCGACGCGCCGACGTTGGGTATTTCCTTGAGCCCCTTGGCGTCGAGCTTCGAGACGTCGGCGTGGTAGCCCCCGATGGCGCGGGCGGCCTTCTCGTAGGCCCGCGCCTTGAACGGGTCGCCGCCGGTGATCGCGACGAGGTCGGCGTACTCGCGCAGCAGCGCCTCGACCTCTTCGTTGGGCCGAGTCATACGTCCAGGGTGCCACCGGTCGCCCGATGCCACATTCCGGGGCCTCCGTCGCCCGTCCGGCCCACACAGCCAGCCGTGGACGGCCGGGCGTGGTTACTTGGCACTGGACGGACGACGGAGGTGCTCTTTGAACGTGACAGAACACCTGGAGGACGCGGACGGTTCCGCGCGCACATCCCGGCGGCGGCTTCTGAAGGCCGCCGCTCTCGCACCCGTACTGGCCGGCTTGGGGGCCATGGGCCCCGCGGCCCACGCGATATCCGCCCTGCCCGCCGCCGAGGGACCACCCGGTCCGGACGGGCGGCTTCCCGCCGGCGGGCGCCTCGCGGCCACGCCGGTGCCCAGTACCGAGGCGGACTGGAAGCCCGTGACCGACGCGCTCGGCCGCCGGGGCAGGCTCTCCAAGGGGTCCGTCTACCAGATGGGCTTTCCGCGCACCGATCTGCGCGTGGTCTCCCACGGCATCACCGTCTCGCCCGGGCTCGCCCTCGGCTCGCACGCGGCCTTCGTCCGCTACGACGACGGCTGCACGATGATGATGGGCGACATCTGCGTCGTGGAGACGGAACTGCAGCAGGTGATCGACACCCTGCAGGCGCACGGGATCGAGCAGACCGCCCTGCACAAGCATCTGCTGCGGCAGACGCCCGAGGTCTGGTGGACCCACGTCCACGGCGTCTCCCGCGATCCGGGAAAGCTGGCCACCGGCCTGCGCGAGGCCATCGCCCGTACCGGCACCCCGGCCGGCATCAAACCCGAGCCCACCGAGCCGGGCGACATGGACATCGCGGCGATGGAGGCCGCCCTCGGCGCGAAGGCCGTCAGCGAGGGCGGCATCACCAAGTGGATCTTCTCGCGGCGGGAGACCGTCATCGACCACGGCCGCGTGCTGCCCAAGGGCATGGGGGCCACCTCGGCCTTCATCTTCCAGGCCCTGGGCGGCGGCCGGGCGGCGGTCAACGGCGACTTCGCCATGGTCGCCGGCGAGGTCCAGAAGGTCTTCCAGGCGCTGCGCCGCGGCGGTATCGAGATCGTCGAGCTGCACAATCACGGGCTGTTCGACGAACCGCGCCTGTTCTTCATCCACTTCTGGGCGGTCGGCGACGCGGTGCAAATCGCCAAGGCGCTGCGCGCCGGGGTGGACATGACGAACATCGAGCCGACCCAGCGCGGGGGAAGCGGCTGAGCGGTGTTCCGCGCGGGACTCCTGGGCACGGCGGCACTCGGTCCGCTGCTCGCCGTGGCGCCACCCGTGCCGGCGGCTCCGCCGGCGCGGGTGGCATCCGGCGCGGACGCCCCGGTGGCCGCCGTCATCCTGGGCGGCGAGCCTGATGGTTCGTCGGGGCGGGGTGGCGCTCGCCGCCGTGGTGGCGGTCCTGGCGTACCGGTTCCGGCGCCGGCGCGTCCCGCCGGCGGGGCTCGCCCTGCTGGTGCTCGGGCGGTGCGCTCGGCGCGGTCGTCAGCGGCAACAACGCCCTGTGCGGACGCAGATCGGTCCCGTCCGCCTCCCCGACGCCGGGGACCGCTACGCCGTCGTGATCCGCTCGGGGAACCTGGGCACGGGCGGCTATTCCTTCCGCCTGGAGAGCGGCTGACCGGCCCGTCCTTCGCGCCCTACCGGGGCCGGTAGGAGTCGGCCAGCCGTGCCAGGTGCTGCCCCGCGATGCGCAGCGGCTCCTCGCTGCGGGAGACCTGGGCGGCCAGTTCGGCGCCCTCCAGGGTGCTGATGACGGTGTGGGCCAGTTCCGCGGCGTCGGTCTCGGCGATGCCGGCGGCGCGCAGGGCCTCCGCGACCAGGGACCGCCAGCGGGCGAACGCCTCGGCGGCCGCCCGCTGGATGTCGGGGGCGCGGCCGGCCGTGCCGAGGGCGGTGGCCGTGACGGGGCAGCCGTCGGCCCAGTCCGAGGTGCGCAGGCCCTCGGCGAGGAGGCGGCAGCAGGCGACGAGCGCGCGGGCCGGATCGGGTTCGGCGTGCAGGACCTCCCGCAGGATGCCGGCGAACTCCTCGTCCCCGTGGCGGACCGCGGCGACCGCCAGTTCCTGCTTCCCGCCGGGGAAGAAGTGGTAGACGGAGCCGAGGGTGGCGTCGGCCTCCTGGGCGATCTGTTTGATGCCGGTGCCGTCGTAGCCCTGTCGCTGCATGAGCCGGGATGCCGCCCGGACCACGCGTTCGCGGGTGCCGAGGGCCTCGCCCCGGTCGTTCTGCGCCTTCGTCGTCTTCGTCCTCACCGCATCAGCGTATCGGATAGAGCGTTCGTTCTAGCGATGTGCTACGTTCCTCTCTGGATAGAGCGTTCGTTCTAGAGGGGGTCGTACCCATGAGCAAGCAGTCAATGAGCAAGCAGTCCGCGCAGCAGCCGGTCACCGTCATCGGTCTCGGGCCGATGGGCCGGGCGATGGTGCAGGCATTTCTGACGAACGGACACGAGGTGACCGTGTGGAACCGCACCGCCGCCCGCGCCGACGACCTGGTGGCCCTGGGCGCGCGGCGCGCGGCCACGGCCGAGGAGGCACTGGCCGCCAACGAGCTGGTCGTGCTGAGCCTGACCGACTACGACGCGATGTACGCCGTCCTCGAGCCCGCCGCCGACGCGCTCGCCGGCCGCGTCCTCGTCAACCTCAGCTCCGACACCCCGGAGAAGGCCCGCGCGGCGGCCCGCTGGGCGGAGGGGCACGGCGCCCGGTACCTCACCGGCGGGGTGCAGACCCCGCCGTCCGGCATCGGTGACCGCGCGTCGTCCACCTTCTACAGCGGCCCGCGGGACGTCTTCGAGGCCCACGCACCCACCCTGGAGGTACTGACCTCG
>NZ_JBFAPH010000165.1:0-14413 GCF_040675635.1 Streptomyces sp. NPDC049577 | reverse complement strand
GGCCGGCCCCCTGTCGATGGCCGGGGCGGCGGCGCTGACGCTGGGCACGGGCCTCGCGATCGCCTGCGCCTCGGTGCCGCGGTGGCCCACGGTGGCGCAGCGCGGCCAGATCCTCGACTATCTCTTCAAGCCCGGTTACGGCGCCTCGCTCCACCTGCTCAAACTGGAGATCGGTGGCGACACCAACTCCACCGACGGCGCCGAAGCCAGCCATATGCACAGCCCCGGCACCGTCGACTGCGACCAGGGCTACGAGTGGTGGCTGGCCGGCCAGGCCAAGGCCCGCAACCCCGGGATCAAGCTCGCCGCGCTGTCCTGGGGCGCCGCCGGCTGGGTCGGGAACGGCCACTTCTGGTCCCAGGAGACCATCGGCTACCTGATGTCCTGGATGGGCTGCGCGGCGCGGCACGGTCTGACCGTCGACTACCTCGGCGGCTGGAACGAACGTGGCTTCGATGCGGCCTGGTACCGAAAGCTCAAGGACGCGCTCGTCTCGCACGGGTACGCCACCAAGGTGGTGGCCGCGGACGACACCTGGGGCGTGGCCGACGCGATGGCCTGGGACCCGGCCTTCAAGGACGCCGTCGACATCGTCGGCGTCCACTACCCCTGCGGCTACCAGACCGACTTCTCCGCCTGTCCCAGTACCGCCACCGCGCGGGCGCTCGGCAAGCCGCTGTGGGCCAGCGAGAACGGCTCGCTCGACGCCGACACCGGAGCGGGCGCGGTGGCCCGGGCCATCAACCGCGACTACCTCGACGGCAGGATGACCGCCTTCTTCAACTGGCCGCTCGTCGCCGCGCTCTACCCCGACCTGTACTTCGCCCGCGACGGCATGGCCGTCGCCAACCAGCCCTGGTCCGGCCACTACCGCATCGGCAGGACCACCTGGGTCACCGCCCACACCACCCAGTTCACCCGGCCTGGCTGGCGCTACCTCGACTCCGGCGGCGGATACCTCGGCGGATCGCGGGCCAACGGCAGCTATGTGACGCTGAGGGCGCCGAACACCTCCGACTACAGCACCGTCATCGAGACCGTCGACGCGTCCGCGGCCCAGGACGTCACCTTCACCGTCTCCGGCGGCCTGTCCACCGGCCAGGTCCACGTCTGGGCCACCGACGTCCGCTCGGACGATCCGGCGCGCTGGTTCGTCCACGAGCGGGACGTCACCCCGGCCGGCGGCACGTTCACGCTGACCCTCCGGCCCGGCCACGTCTACACCATGACCACCACGACCGGCCAGGGCAAGGGCACCGCCACCCCGCCCGCGCCCGGCCCGCTCGCCCTGCCGTACGCGGACGACTTCGAGACACCCGCCACCACGACCTCGCCGCGGTACTTCTCCGACATGAACGGCGCCTTCCAGACCGTCCCGTGCGGCGCCGGCCGGGACGGAACCTGCCTGCGCCAGATGGCCCCCGTGACGCCCGTCCGCTGGACCGACGAGCCCTACGACGCGCCATACACGATCATGGGCGACGGCGGCTGGGGCAACTACACCGTCACCACTGACGTCATGCTCGAGCAGACGGGCTCCGTCGAACTGCTCGGCCGGGTCAACCGGCAGGGCCGCAACAACAACGGCCTCAACGCCTACCACCTCCGGGTCGGTGACACGGGCGCCTGGTCCCTCGACAAGAGCGACACGGCCTGGAACTTCACCACCCTGGCCCGCGGCACCACGGCACCGCTCGGCACGGGCACCTGGCACACCGTGGCCTTCACCCTGGAGGGGACGACCCTGACGGCGGCCGTGGACGGCGTCACGGTCGGCACCGCGACCGACGCCTCCTTCACCAACGGCCGGGCCGGCCTCGGCGTGACGGACTACCGGACCGAGCAGTTCGACGACTTCGCCGTCACCCCGGGCACCCCGCCCCACCACGTCGGCCCGATCACCTCGGGCCTGGCCGGCAAGTGCGTGGACGCCGCCGGAGACTCCGGGGCCGACGGCACCCCGGTGCGGCTGTGGGACTGCGCCGCGTCCGCCGCCCAGGAGTGGACCCGGGCCAACGGCACCCTCACGCACGACGACGCGTGCCTGGACGTCACGGGCCAGGGCACCGCCAACGGCACCCCCGTCCAGCTGTGGACCTGCAACGGCGGCGCCAACCAGAAGTGGACGCCGCAGCCGGACGGCACCCTGAAGAGCGCCCAGTCCGGCCGCTGCCTGGACGACCCGGCCTACTCCACCACCAACGGCACCCGGCTGGTGATCTGGGACTGCAACGGCGGCGCCAACCAGCGGTGGACACTGCCGTGACCGCCCCTCGACAGGCCGCGACCGTCAACGGCCCAGCACCGCACCGCCGTTGCTGTTGAGGAACTCGCCCGTGATGTAGCCCGCCTCGGGAGAGGCGAGGAAGGCGACGGCCGCGGCGATGTCCTGCGGCTCGCCCACCCTGCCGACCAGCGTCTGGGACCGGCGCCTGGCCAGTTCCTCCTCGCCCGCCGGCGCGCCGAAGAACCCGGTGCCCGCGACGAACCCGGGCAGCACGACATTGGCCGTCGCACCGTGCGGCCCCAGTTGCTGGGCGAGCGTGTGGTTCCAGGCCATCAAGGCCGCCTTGGCGGCACCGTACGCCCCGTTGCCCCGCAGAGCGGCCACGGAACCGATGGTCACCACACGGCCGCCGGGCCGGGCCAGGCGCGGCAGCAGCGCCTCGGTGAGCAGGACCGCCGGCAGGACGTTGCCGTCGAAGACCCGCCGCCACTGCTCGGCCACCCCCTTCAGTCCCCCGTCCTGCGGGCTCCCGCCGCGCCCGCCCGCGTTGTTCACCAACACGTCGACGTGCTCGGGAAGGTCGCCCAGCACCCGTTCGACCTCCTCCGGCGCGGACAGGTCGACCGCGACGGCCCGCACGGGGTGAGCGCCATCGATGTCCCGGGCCGCCTCACGCAGGACTTCCGCCCGCCGTCCCAGGACGGTGACCCGGTCGCCCTGCCTGGCGAACCGCTCGGCGACGGCCCGTCCGATGCCGGTCCCACCGCCGCTGACCACCACGACGCGCCCCAATGCACCCACCGGACCCTCCCTGTTCCGCCACGATGATCAGCACCCTGCCACGGAGGCCCCTGGCCCCGGCCGGAATGTGAGACAGCACCGGAGTGATCTCCGCCACTGCCGCCTCGCGACAACCGTGGCCGGCCCCGGCCTTCAGCCGACGCGTGGCGCGGACTCACGGAGCTCGGCGAGGAGGGTGCGGAACACCGCGTAATTGGGGACGACCCCGAGTTCCCTGATGCACGTCTTGGTCCACCCACCGGCCAACTTGACGGTGAGCCAGCCCTCCTTGACCACCGCCGGGCCGACACGCTCCCACGGCACCGGCTTCTTCCCCTTCCAGAGCAGACCCTCCCGGGCGAGACCGAAGTCTCCGAAGAAGACCTCCCGCCCCTGGCGGATCCGCTCCCGTGCGATCGGCAGCTGCTCGGCGGCGACGTGCTCGCGGATCGTCTCGCCGAGTCCGCAGTAGCGGTGTCCGTGGTCGCCCCGGCTCTTGTAGTAGGCCGAGATCGTCGTGGATCTGCCGTCCGCGCAGACGATCGTGAAGGTGAAGTAGGTGGCCTCGTAACGACCGTTGTACGTGCGGTCGGTGACCTTGGCGGTCACCTCCGTCATGTCGTCGAGGTGGAACACCTCCGGTGGCTGCCCGTGCTCCTGGCGGACGATGCCGCGGCTGAATTCGTAGGTGCGGTTGACCTTTTTGCGCGATATGCCGCCGGTCAACGCGTACACGTCGATCAACTCGCCCATATCGCGCCGCTGGGCTGCTGCTTGGGCCTCCGGCGTGACAATGCGCCATTCGCCTTCTGCGGGGAGGATGAACATATCCGGCATGCGACACCCTTGTGCGTCCGACAGGTACGGGCCAGCGTAACGCCGGCCTGTCACCGTGCCCCGCCACCGGTCCCGGCAGGGCCTTTAGACTTGATGATCACCGTGTCGGCTCACCGTTCAAAGGAGATGGAATGACACAGCCTCCCTTTGCCGCCCTGTCCACCGCGCTCGCGGGGCTCGGGACGGCGCTGGGCTTGCTCACGGTCCAGTTGGATGCGGACGGTTACGGGCAGTACGTCGAGTCCGTGGCCACCGCGAGCGTCGTGATGTGGACCACCGCATGCCTGACGCTCGTGTCGTGGGTCCGCTACCGCCAGACGAACTCGGACTGAGTTCCGCAGACGCGGACGGGCACCGGGCATCGGCGCGGCGCCCGCCGCGCGTGCGGGTCGCCGCCGGCAGCCGAACGGGTGGTCGGTCGCCGGTCACCCGCCCAGGGCCATGCGCACCACCTCGCCGACCCGGTCCGCGACCACGGCGAACGGCCCGGTGCCCGCGGCCCCATCCTCCCCCACCCGGTTTGCGCGGCGCATTCGACGGTTAGTGATTCCAGACCCGGGAGCAGTGGAGCACATCCGGCCGAAGAGTGACGATGACCAGCACACCACCCGATGCGGAGCACGGCGGAAGGACCTTCGCGCCCCAGCCGCTGCGCCAGTACGCGCTGCTGGCCGACGGCGAGCGCGGCGTCATCGTGGGTCCCCGCGGCGAATACGCGTGGATGTGTGCTCCCCGGTGGGACTCGGACGCGGTGTTCTCGACCCTGGTCGGCGGCACGGGTGTGTATGTGGTCACTCCCGTGGCGCGTTGCGTCTGGGGCGGCTACTACGAGGAGGGGACACTCATCTGGCGCAGCCGCTGGGTCACCGACGACGGCATCGTCGAGTGCCGCGAGGCCCTCGCCTTCCCCGGTGACCCGCACCGTGCGGTGCTGTTGCGGCGGATCGTGGCCCGGCACAACACGGCCCGGATGTCCGTGCTCCTCCAGCCCTGCGCGGCCTTCGGCCGGTACCCGCTCCGCGGCGTCTCCCGCGAGGCCGACGGGGTGTGGACCGGACGCGCCGGCGACCTCTCGGTGCGCTGGTCCGGCTGCGCCGTCGAGCCGCGGCCGACGGGCCCCCGGGGCGACGGGCTGACGATGGAACTGACGGTGGAGGCCGGTGCCTGCCACGACCTCGTCCTGGAGATCGGCGACCGCCGTCCGGCCGGGGACCCCCCCGACCCCGACGCCCTGTGGCGGGCCACCGAGGAGGCATGGCACACGGCGGTGCCGCCGCTCGGCAACACGGTCGCCCGGACCGACGCCCGCAGGGCCTACACGATCCTGCGCGGTCTGACGGCGGCGTCGGGCGGCATGGTGGCCTCCGCGACCACGAGCCTGCCCGAGCGGGCCGAGGAGGGCCGCAACTACGACTACCGCTACGTGTGGATCCGTGACCAGTGCTACGCCGGCCAGGCGGTCGCCGTCGCCGGGGACACGAAGCTGCTGGACGACGCGGTGCGGTTCGTCTCGGCCCGTCTGCACGAGGACGGGCCCCGCATGGCCCCCGCCTACACCGTGGACGGACGCACGATCCCCGGCGAGCGCGAACTCGACCTCCCGGGCTACCCCGGCGGTTTCGATCGCGTCGGCAACAAGGTCAGCGGGCAGTTCCAGCTGGACGCCTTCGGCGAGGCCCTGCTCCTGCTGGGCACCGCCGCGCGCCACGACCGGCTGGACGCCGACGGCTGGCGGGCCGCGGTCATCGCCGCGGACACCATCGCCCGCCGCCACGGCGAACCGGACGCCGGCGTCTGGGAGCTCCGCCCGCGACTGTGGGCGCACAGCCGGCTGGCGTGCGCGGCCGGCCTGCGGTGCGTCGCCGCCGCTGCCGGCGCGCCCGGCGGGCGGACGGCCGAATGGACCGCGCTGGCCGACCGCCTCGTGGCGGACACCGCCGCCCGCTGCCTGCACCCCTCCGGCCGCTGGCAGCGGTCCCCCGAGGACACCGGCCTGGACGGCGCCCTGCTGCTGCCGCCCCTCCGCGGCGCCGTCCCGGCCGACGAACCCCGGACTCGGGCCACGCTGCGCGCGTACGTCGACGAGCTCACCGAGGACCACTTCGCCTACCGGTTCCGCCACGGCGGCCAGCCGCTGGAGGAAGCCGAGGGAGCCTTCCTCCTGTGCGGCTTCGTCACCGCACTGGCCGAGCACCAGCAGGGGCGGGAGACGGCGGCGTTCCGCTGGTTCGAACGCAACCGCGCGGCTTGCGGGCCGGCCGGACTGTACTCGGAGGAATACGACGTCGCCCAGCGGCAGTTGCGCGGCAACCTGCCGCAGGCCTTCGTGCACGCGCTGATGCTGGAATGCGCGGCCCGGCTCACCGACCCCTGGTCCGAGACGTGACCGAGGGGCCGGCCTGCACCGAGCAGCACAGCTGAAGAGAGCGGTCCTCGGTGCCGGTGACGAAGAAGCACGCGTACTGGGTGTGCATCGGCACCGCCTTCACGTACTGCTCCGGCGGTACCCACCCTGCCGCTCCTTGACCGGCGCTGGAGACTGTTTCGTCGGCGAGCCGAGCGGTTACCCGTCCGGTATGGCGCGAACACCGAGGTGGTGGCCGGGCCGGTCGGGCGCGGGCCGCGCCGGCGGCACCGGTCGCGGCGACGGCAAGGGCCGTCGGGAGGGACCCGACCGGGAGGTGGAGCGGAAGGCGCCCGACGAGCCGACCGAGTTGCCGAAGCGGTCGTGGCTGGCGGTCCTGCGCGGCACGCTGAAGGAGTTCAAGGACGACGAGCTGGCCGACCGGGCCGCGGCGCTGACGTACTACGGCGTGCTCGCCCTCTTCCCCGCTCTGCTGGTCCTCGTGTCGCTGCTGGGCATCGCGGGGAAGTCCACCACCGACAAAGTCCTGGACAACCTGCGGCATCTGACCCCCGGCGCGGCACGGCAGGTGATCACCAACGCGCTCCGGCAGCTCCAGGGCGGAGCCGGCATCGGCTCGGTCCTGGCCGTGGTGGGCCTGCTCGGCGCGGTGTGGTCGGCGTCCGGGTACATCGCGGCGTTCATCCGCTCCTCCAACGCCGTCTACGACCTGCCCGAGGGCCGGCCGGTGTGGAAGCTGACGCCACTGAGGCTCGGGCTCACCGTCGTGATGGTGATGATGGCCTGCGCCGACGCGCTGATCGTGGTCTTCACCGGCAGCCTCGCCCGCCAGGCCGGCAAGGCCCTGGGGCTGGGCGACACAGCGGTGACCATCTGGTCGATCGCGAAATGGCCCGTGCTGGTCCTCCTCGTCACCATCATGATCGCGGTCCTCTACTGGGCCGCCCCCAACGTGCGGGGCCGCGGCTTCCGCTGGGTGACCCCGGGCAGTTTCCTCGCGCTCGTCATCTGGATGATCGCCTCCGGCGGATTCGCGCTGTACGTGGCGAACTTCGGCTCGTACAACAAGACGTACGGCAGCCTGGCCGCGGTGATCGTGTTCCTGGTGTGGCTGTGGATCACCAACCTGGCGATCCTTCTCGGCCTGGAGTTCGACGCCGAACTCGCTCGCGAGCGCGCCGTCGCCGGCGGTCACCCACGGGAGGAGGAACCGTACGTCGAGCCGCGCGACACCCGCACATGGAAGCGAGACGAACCCGACCGGCCCGAATAGACGTGCGGCTACCGGCGCGCTGCTCCCTCCGACGGCAGCCGGGCAGGCATCGGACCGGGCCGGTGGGGCACCAGCGGGACCATGGGAAACGTGAACGACCTGCACGAGGCCGAGGGGCGTCTCACCGGGCGGGTGGCCTCCTGCCACCACCCCCTCGTCCGGTGGGCCCGGCCGGTGGTGGGGGAAGCCGCCGAACACACGAAGCTGTGGTGGGCCATCGCGGTGACACTCGCTGCCACGGGGGGCTCGCGCGGCCGGAAGGCCGCTGTGGCGGGGCTGACGGCCATGGGGGTGGGGGAGTTGCTCTCCAACGGCGTGATCAAGCCGTTGTCGCGGCGGCGCCGACCGCCCAGGGAGCTGATCCCGCACGACGGGGTCGACGACCGTCCCGACAGCTCCTCCTTCCCGTCCGGGCACACCGCGGCCGCTGTCGCCTTCACGACCGCCGTCGCCCTCACCTGGCCCCGCGCGGGCGCGCTGTGCGCCGTCCCGGCGGCCCTGGTCGCCGCCGAGCGGGTGCACAGCGGCGCGCACTACCCCAGTGACGTCGCCGCCGGAGCGGCCCTCGGTGCCGCCGGCGCCTGCACCGCACGCTGCCTTCTCCGGCTCAAGGTCGCGATGCACCGGAGTCGGTGGTGGGTACCGGCAGTGACGATCAGGTCAGAGCGAGATCCTTCCTGGGATCGATGACCCAGTGGTTGGTCCCGAGGACCCGGCCCGCGAAGGTCACCTCGGTCTCCGAAAGGAACCGGAAGCCGACGGAACGGCAGATGCCGTTCGACGCCGCGTTGTCCGTCGCGGGGAAGGCATGCACGAGGCCCCAGCGGTCCTGCTCCCGGGCCTGCGCCAGGAGGACACGGACGGCGCGTTTGGCCAGCCCCCGCCCCTGGAACTCGGGCAGGACCATCCAGCCGATCTCGGAGATCGATCCGTCATCGATTTCGTGGGACCAGAGGGTCACGGTCCCCGCCACCACGCCGGGGACGGCCGGATCCGGAACGATCATCTTGATCCACGCAAGGTCGGCCGCCGCCTGCTCGGCGTCCCGGCGGACCTTGTCCGCCATCCCCTCACGGGGGAGGGGCCCGCCCAGGCCGGCCATCATGACGGGATCGCACCGCATCCGGACATAGGCATCGGCATCGTCCGGTGACACGTCGCGCAACTGCACTGATTCCTCCTCGGTTCCACCCGGATCTTCGCACCCCCTCCGAACGCCCGGGCGCCGGCGGGCGAACAGCGAGGTCACGGCCTGCACGGCAACTAGGCCGTCCTCACGTGGAGCCGAAGGCGCCCCACGACGTCATGGATCCAGCCGGGCCGATTTCCCGCTTGTGAAGTCCGGGTCCTCGCGGGAACTCTGTGGCTCTCACCGCTGGCATATGCACGCCTTCAGGAGGGAACCCACCATGCCCTTGAGACAGACGACCGTCGGCGCGTTCGTCACGGGCCTCGTGCTCATCGCCGCGCCCATGGCCCCGGCCGCGACAGCCGCCCCGTCGGCTGATCCGCCGGGCTGCACCCGCACCCACCTGCGGAGCGGCGGCGTCCACATCGTGTGTGCCCAGGGCGTCCCCGTCGACACGGTCCTCAACGGCACCGGCAAGGCGGACATCATCGAGGTCAGGGGCGGCGACGCCGTCACCGGCCACCTCTCCGGCACGGTCAACGGCCTCGGCGGGGACGATGTCATCGTCGTGGACAGGATTCTCGGCAACGGCGGCGGGCGGCACATACCCGGAGTCATCGAC
The DNA here is from genome assembly GCF_040675635.1 of Streptomyces sp. NPDC049577. Taxonomy (NCBI): domain Bacteria; kingdom Bacillati; phylum Actinomycetota; class Actinomycetes; order Kitasatosporales; family Streptomycetaceae; genus Streptomyces; species Streptomyces sp. NPDC049577. The sequence goes on along the minus strand of NZ_JBFAPH010000165.1, from coordinate 5,180 downwards.
GGCGGTGACGGCGACGACGAGATCACCGTCACCGACAAGGACGACTGGCCCGTCCTGGGCCTCATCCTCGGCGGCGCGGGCAACGACACCATCGCCACCGGCAACGTGACCCACCAGGCGTACATCGACGGTGGCGCCGGGAACGACGAGATCACCACCGGTCGCGTGTTCACCACCAGTGTCAAGGGCGGTGACGGCGACGATGTCCTCCGCCTCGCCTCCTACGAGGTCCCCGGGTACGACAAGTCGAGCAGCCTGGACGGCGGTGCGGGCGACGACACCATCACGGTCGGGGAACTCGGCGGCCCGCTCCACGGCGGCCCCGGGGACGACGAGATCACCGTGGACAGGTTCGCCCTCGTGAACTCCCGCATCCCCAAGCCCGCCACCGTCGACGGTGACGAGGGCGACGACGTCATCCGCGCCGGGGCGACCGGCGCCACCGACAATGTGCGCAGCACATACGTCGGCGGAGGCGCCGGGGCCGACCTCATCGAGGTGCCGTCCGTCGGGCAGGGCAAGGTCGCCACGGTCTCCGGGGACGACGACGATGACGTCATCCAGGGCCCTGGCGGCACCGCCATCACCCTCGGCCTGTACGGCACCGTCGACGGCGGGCGGGGTGACAACCTCTGCCGCACCGACAACCGCGCCGGCGGCACGGTCGCCAACTGCCAGGCGTAGCGCCTGGGACGCCCCGGGCCCGCCGACCAGGCGTCCCGGAAGGGCTCTGGTCCGCGTACGGGCTGATGCGCGTCACCCTGCCATCGCTCCTCGCCTCGCCCGGCACCGGCAGCGCCGTCGCCCTCGCCGGATGAAGCCGCGAGAAAATCACCCAAGGTAAGGGACGGTACGTTGCGGCCGTCAGGCCGCGCCAGTGCTGTTGAGGAGAGTGAGGGCGGCCGGGGTGGCGGTGTGGAGCACCGTTTTGCCGCTGCGTACCAGGGCCGTCAGGCCCGCATTGCGCAGGACGGTCGCGTGCTCACTGGCGCTGGCCGGTGATATCCGTGCGTGGGCGGCGAGCTGGGTGGTCGTGCAGGCGGGGTGGCCGGCGATCACGACCAGGACCGTGGCGCGTGTGCGGCCGAGCAATGCGGCCAGCCAGTCCGGCGCACCGGTCAGGGTATCGACGGTGCGTGCCGGTGACCCATGACCGATATGTTCCTGGTCGCTGCGGACCGGGAAGGTGATCCACGGCTGGGATGTGGCAGTGACGTGCACGGCGCCGTGGCCCGCTCCGAACACCGTGGGTATCAGGAGGAGCCCGCGGCCGCCGAGGTGGACGTCGCCGCGGATTCCGGAGGATGTGATGAGGTGCAGCACGGGCGGCCGCCAGGCGACGTGGCGCGGGTTCAGCCCGTTCAGGAGGTGTCCCACGCCGTGCTCGCCCATGTGCCGCAGGCGCAGGGCCTGTTCCCTGGCGGCGAGCCGGCTGACCTGCGACCAGTGCGGCGCGATGAACTGATCGTGTGCCTGTTTCACCAGGCCGGCCAGGCATCTGGCGGGTGCGGGATCCCGGCTCAGCCGCCTCGTCGCCGGCGAGTCCCGCACGGCCCGCCGGGCCGCCCACTCTTCCAGATCGCCACGCAGCCGGTCCTCGGGGACGGCCCGTAGCCGGTCCAGGAGTTCGGCGGGGCTGCCTTCGTCGCTGAGGTCCAGGACCTCGGCCGACGGCACCCCTGGGGGCATGAGTGCGAACAGGGTCCGTAACTCCGGCCGTAGACGCGCGACTGCCCGCCGATGCCAGGAGTCGAAGCGCATCGGGTGTGTCCGCTTCTGCAGGAGCCGGATGCCCAGTCCCAGTTCCAGCAGCGGGCGGGGCCCGGCGGCGATACGTGTGCGGGCCAGATCGTCTGCCGTGAAATGTATCCGCAGGGTCATGCGGCGATGGTGGCCGCCGCACAAGATTCGGGCCAGACCGAAATGAGTGCCCCGTGGCCCGGATCCAGTCGAACCTTGGAACAGCGACACGAACGTCGGGCACGACCGGATCCCAGGAATGAGGAGTTTTCGATGCGTATACGTTCTGCCATCGCTGTCGGAATCGGGGGAAGCGTTCTGGCGCTCGGCGCCGTGGCGCTTCCCGCCGAGGCGTCGCAGCAGACCGTGCGGGTTCCCAGCTGGTGCGTGGGTGCCCACGAGCGGGGAGACATCAACAAGTACGCGGTGTCCTGCAACGTCCAGTTCGCCTACTATGCGAAGGTCACGTGCTCGAACGGCTCGAAGACGAAGACCGCGCGAGGCGTCGTCACCAACGACAACCGCGAGTCCTGGGCCTACTGCACCGCCTTCGGCAGGGACTACCGCGTCGTGCCCGGTACCGGGGGGCCCGTCAAGGCCTAGTGATCCGGGTCGGGATTCGTCGGCGGTAGTCGGTTCCAGTCGGCGAGCCGGGGCAAGAGTCCACGAACGCACCCCTGGCGAAGGCCGCGCCGTGGCCCCATGCTCGTTCCTGGCCGAGTCCCGCCCCTCGGGGGCTCCGACAGGAAGCAGGGACCATCATGCGCAGACGTATCAGGCATGTCACCAGACCTGTCATCAGCGGCAGAAGGGCCGTAGCCGCGCTGTGCGGAACCGCGCTCGGGGTGGTGACGGCCACGGCGGCCGTCGCCTCGCCGGGCAGCGCGGCGTCGGGCAGCGCGTCGTCGGTCGCGGTCGGCGGCACGAAGATCCGGAGCGAGTACCGGATGCTCTTCGCGGACGTGGAGGCGGCGTCGTTCGCGGACGGGGCGCGGGTCATCCAGTACCCGGCCGACGACAGCCTGCCCAACCAGCATTTCGACTTCGTCGGCCACGCCGACGGCACGTACGAGATCGTGGCTCGGCACAGCGGCAAGTGCCTCGACGTCTACGACGCGAGCCAGGCCGACGGCGCGGGCGTGATCCAGTGGCCCTGCAACGGGGACGGCAACCAGCGGTGGCGCCTGGAGGGCGTCGGCGGCGGGGCGTACCAGCTGCGGGTGGCACACAGCGGTAAGTGCCTGGAAGCATCCTGGAGCGGCACGCCGGGCGAGCAACTGCGCCAGTATCCGTGCAACGGGGCGGTCAACCAGCACTGGACGCTCTGGAGCTGACACGGCGGGGAGGGGGCGGCATCACCGCCATCCCCTCCTCGGCCGGCACCAACCGGGGCGCGAAGCCGCCCGCCTTCCCCATCGCCGCGCTCGACGACCCGGCCCTGCCGGAAGTCCTGGCGGAGCCGGCGGCGGGCCGGGCGGACGAGATGGATGCCGACACCGTCAACCGGGAGCTCTCGATCGCGTGCAGCCTGAACGTCGAGGACCTGTACCCGGCAGACAAGCGCGGCAGGATCACGGCCAAGGGCGGGGCGACGGAGTGGATCCACTGGCAGTCCGGCACCGCCCAGCTGCTGCCTGGAGCGGTACGCCCGTCCCGGCGTCGATGCGGTCGCCCGGCATGTTGCCCAGCCCGCCCCCGCCGCGTGCCGACGGGGTTGAAGCGGATGCCCTCGGCGGCTCCCCCTGCCCCAGTACTGTGACGTCGCATGACCGACGCCGAGATCGAGATCACCGCAGGCCTGGTCCATGACCTGCTGAAGGAGCAGCATCCGGACCTTGCAGGGCTGCCCATCCGAGAAGTAGCGGGCGGATGGGACAACCAGCAGTGGCGCCTTGGGGACGAGTTGGTCGTGCGCATGCCACGTACAGAACGTGCTCCGGATCTCCAGCGCAAGGAGTGCCGGTGGTTGCCTGTCCTGGCCCCGCGCCTGCCGCTCCCGGTCCCGAACCCTGTGCGGACCGGTGAACCGTCCGCGCGCTTCCCGAAACCCTGGACCATCATGACGTGGGTCCCCGGCCAGCCACTGGACTCCACCTCCATCAGCCGCGACGACCACGCGGCTGACACGCTGGCGGGCTTCCTCAGGGCGCTGCATACAGAGGTGCCCGCCGAGGCGCCGACCAGTTCGGACCGCGGCGCTCACCCCAAGAAGTGCACCGACGGCTTCGACCATTTCTTTCAAGCCGTTGCACCTGGCGACATTGCCGACGAGGTCCGGGCCGTCTGGGACGACGCCGTCGCGGCGCCCGAGTGGGAGCGCCCGCCGGTCTGGGTGCATGGTGACCTTCATCCCGCAAATGTCATCGTCTCGGACGGGACGCTGTCGGGTGTGATCGACTTTGGTGACATGTTCGCCGGCGACCCGGCCTGGGACCTCGCGGCCGCATGGGTAGTTCTTCCCGCGGGCGCCGCCTCACGGTTCTTCGACGTGTATGCGCATGCGGAGGAGGCGACGATCCGGCGCGCTCGCGGGCTGGCTGCTCTGAAATGTCTGTTTCTCATGCTCATGGGCCAGAACGGACACCGGGGCCTTCCTGGTGGCAGGCCGGCATGGGGTCCCGCAGGCCGGGCGGCGCTTGATCGTGTCGTGAGAGGTGGTCCGATGTAACTACCGAGCATCGCTCACGATGTTCCCCCACAGGACCCGCTGGCTACGGCGACGGCGACGGCCTTGTGCGCCGGGCAGCAGAACCTCTTGTTGCTGCGGGAGGTCACCGGCAGCGGCTTGGAGCAGTTGGTGTACACGCAGCGGCGCACCCGCCTGGCCAGAGGTCCTTGTCCGCGCTGTTCCAGTTCTCCACGACCTGGAGGCCCTTCGTGGGTCTCCTGGCGCAGCTCGACGTCGGCGAGGTAGATGAACACCGACTTCCGTTCGACGTGCCAGTAGATCATCACGCCGGGGCCCGAAGCGCGCGGGTTCGCGGATTCCTGGATGCGAACGAGCCAGAACCCGCGCGCGGAGTCGGTCTGGTCGTGCTCGTGGTGCCGGATTTCGGCATCGAACTGGAGCGGATACCCGAGGTCCGCTCCGGGACCTGACAGCATCTGCCGCCGGGCCCGGTGGCCCGCGGCAGATGCTGTTTTGCTAGTGCTGCCAGAAGTCGGCGAAGTGCTGCGCCCAAGCCCGTGCTTTCGTGATCTGCTCGTTCGTGATGTGGATCCCCGGTCCCGGGTCGTTCAGGACGTTGTCCTGCTCCGTGCTGTGCGCCTGGGAATCCGTGATCAGGTGGCCGATCTCATGGGCGATGGTCGCGAACCTGTCCGACGCGCCGGCGGATATGCCGACGCACTGGTTGCCGATGAGGGCGCGGCCGATGTGCGTTGCCGAGGTGGGGAACTGCGTCTGCAACGCGCCGTCGTTGCCGCCGGCCAGGAGTTCC
>NZ_JBFAPH010000164.1:0-14533 GCF_040675635.1 Streptomyces sp. NPDC049577 | reverse complement strand
GACGCCGATGCCGGTCAGCGGTCGCGGTTGAAGCGCGTGGTGACCCAGAGGAGGAGCAGCAGGATGACCAGGGCCGCGCCGCCGGTCATGAACGGGCTGATGCTCGGGTGGTTGTCCACGTGCTCCTCGCCCTTGGAGGCGAGGGTGACCAGGGCGTTGTGCGCGGTGGCGGTGATCATCGTCGGCAGGACCTATCCGGGACGGTAGACGGTATGGGTGGAGACTTCTGCCACATCGTATGCGGGGGCCGCCGCCAACATCACGCCGACCGTCCCACTGACCGGGATCAGTCCTTCTTGCCGTATCCGCGCAGCAGGAACCAGGCGGTGAGGGCGATGCCCAGGATCCCGACGATCAGGACCGTCCGCAGCACGACGCCCGGCCCCTGGTCGCCCTTGGACACGGCGAGCAGGACGGGGTCCACTGCGGGGTGGGAGGCGAGGGCGGAAATGGCGGACATGCCTCCACGGTAGTCCCACCGTCCGGGTGCCCCCACGGTGGGGAGGCCTAGGCTGGGCCCGTCAGCCACGAGGGGGTTTCTTATGAGCTCGACGAACGAGGGCAAGGAGCCGGGTGGGGACCGGCGGCGGTTTCCGGACATCTCGTCCCGCGCCTACGAGCACCCGGCCGACCGGTCGGCGCTGGTGGCACTGCGCAAGCTGACCGGCTTCGACACGGTCTTCAAGGCGCTCAGCGGGCTCCTGCCGGAGCGCAGCCTGCGGCTGCTGTACCTGTCGGACTCGGTACGGGTGGGCGAGCAGCAGTTCCCCCATCTGCACAGGATGCTGCTGGACGCCTGTGACGTCCTGGACCTGGCGAAGGTCCCGCCGCTGTACGTCACCCAGGGCCCGGTGCCGAACGCCATGTGCATCGGCCTGGACGAACCGATCATCGTGATCAGCACGGGTCTGCTGGAGCTCCTCGACGAGGAGGAGATGCGGGCCGTCGTCGGCCACGAGGTGGGGCACGCCCTGTCCGGGCACGCGGTCTACCGGACGATCCTGCTCTTCCTGACGAACGTGGCGCTCAAGGTCGCCTGGATCCCGCTGGGCGGGCTGGCGGTGACCGCGATCGTGAGCGCCCTGCGGGAGTGGTTCCGCAAGTCCGAGCTGTCGGCGGACCGGGCGGGGCTGCTCGTGGGCCAGGACCTGCGGGCCTCGCTGCGGGGGCTGATGAAGCTGGCCGGCGGCAACCATCTGCACGAGATGAACGTGGACGCGTTCCTCGCCCAGGCCGAGGAGTACGAGGCGGGCGGCGACCTGCGCGACTCCGTCCTGAAGATCATGAACCTGCTGCCGCGCAGCCATCCGTTCGCCACGGTGCGGGCGGCGGAGCTGAAGAGGTGGGCCGAGAGCCGGGACTACCAGCGGCTCATGGACGGCCACTACCCGCGCCGCGCGGACGACGACGGCACGTCGGTGACCGACTCGCTGCGCGCGGGGGCGAACCACTACGCGGAGTCGGTGCGGGCGAGCAAGGACCCGCTGATGGGGCTGGTGCGGGACCTGACGAAGCCGTTCAAGCGGGACTGAGCGCTCACCGCCGCGGCGGGGTCGGCTGGGCGCCCGGGGCCAGCGTTCCGCACAGGGCCGCCGTCGGCTGGCCGGTGGCGTAGGGGTCCGTGCCCGCCGGGGTGCCCGTGCCGGCCGTCTGGCCCGCCAGCAGCGGCCGCAGGTACGCCGAGTCGTCCACGCCGCACGCCTCGGGTCCGGCCTGGACGTACGTCTGCAGGACCTGGAGGTGGTGCTCCTGGAGGTCGTCCCGGTCGAACCGGAACCGCATCGTGCGCCGCACGACGAACAGCGAGTCCTGGGCCGGCTCGCCCTTCGCCGCGTGGACGGCGTAGACGAAGGTGTGGTCGGAGTTGACCTCCAGCGCCGCCGAGGAGACCTCGGTGACGGTGAACGTGCCGTGGGTGCGCACCGGCGCGGCGGCCAGGGCGATCTGGGCGGGGTCGAAGCGGATCAGCCAGCCGGTCGCGGCGTGGCGGCCGTCGTCGGCCGGGTGGTCGAGGCTGCGGTCGAACTGGTCCAGCTGGGAGGGGGCGAGCAGCAGCCGTACGGACCGCTGGGCGCCGCCGGTGAGGGCGGCCGGGTCGAGGGCGGACTTGACCGTGTACTCCTTGGCGATGGCCAGCGCGGCCATCACCAGGCTCTCGGAGAAGTTCTGGGTGCGCCGTACGGCCGGAAGGGTGACGCCCTCGGTGCCGTCGCGGAACTGGGCGGCCGGACTGCTCGCGAAGAGGTCCTGCGCGGGGGCCCCGGGGACGGGGTCGCGGGGGGCCAGCGGGACGATCGCGATCCGCAGGGGCTCGGCGGAGGGCGGCCGGGGGTCCTTGTAGGGGTGGCGCAGGCCCATGTAGACGGCCGTGCCGAAGGCGAGGGCGATCAGGACCACCAGCAGCAGGACCTGCCGGGAGGCGCTGACCCGGGCCCAGGCGTGCCGGGTGCGGACGGCGGGCGCGTGGTCGTCCATGCGCTCGCGGGCGGAGAACTCCTGGAGGCGGGCAGCACGGACGAACGATTCGTCGAAGACGACGGATCGGTACTCTTCGTCGCCGCCTCCCGGGGCACCCTCGGGCGTGCCCTCAGGTGGGTCTCCGGACCCGTTCATATCTCAAGAGTAGGTCCGCCGGGGCTTCGGTAAACGCGCTGGTACGCGACAAGTTCTGACGAAAATTCACCCGGGCGGAGCAGCGGTGCCGGGGCCTTGGCCCAAGCCGTGGCGGCGCGTCACCTTCCTCGTTCGCGGTCACTCAGGGTGACACCTTGGTGCGGGGTGCGGCGGGCGCGACCGGGGGTTCGTAGTCGGCGGAGACCGAGGGCACGGGGGCGCCGCCGTGGCCCGCGGGGGCGTCCACGCCGCTGGTGGCGGGTGGCGGGGCGGGCTCCTGGCGGCTGCCGGCGGAGGCGCCCCGGTAGACGGCGGAGAAGGCGAGGGCGACCACGCCCATGCCCATGATCACCGCCAGCACCCAGGCCACCGGGCGGTGCCAGCGCGGGCGCCCGCGGTAGACGCCGCGGGCCGTCCCGTAGCGCCCGTACGGGCCGTAGGCGTCGTCGGGGTCGAGGTCCCGGGCGAGGCCCGGGAAGGGGTCGAGGCGGCCGTCGAGGGCCCCGGATATGCCCCTGCCGGGGCCGTAGGGGTCCCCGGGGTCACCGCCCGGGGAATCGTCGTCGGCCGGGCCGCCGCCGGCCCGGGCACGCGCGGCGTCGGCCTCGGCGCGCGCCCGGTCCGCGGCGAGCCTCCGCTCGGTCGCGGAGGGCTCGTGGATCGTCGCCGACCGCACGAAGTCCTCGTCGAAGACCACGGAGGCGAACGGGTCGTCCGCGCCTCCGTGGAAGTGGCTGTCGGGCTCGTCGCCGTCCGGGAACGGCCTGCCCCCCACGTCGTCCGGCACCCGACCAGCGTAGACCCGAAGCGGTCAATCCGCGCGGCCGGTACGGGAATTCGGAGGACCGGCTGGCTGCCGGCGGGACCGGCGGACGACTAGCGGCGGGTGTGGCCGTCGCCGGTGACGATGTACTTGGTGGAGGTCAGCTCGGGCAGTCCCATCGGCCCGCGGGCGTGCAGCTTCTGCGTCGAGATGCCGATCTCGGCTCCGAAACCGAACTGACCGCCGTCGGTGAACCGCGTCGACGCGTTGACCGCGACCGTCGTGGAATCCACCAGCTGGGTGAACCGGCGCGCGGCCGCCTGGGAGGTGGTGACGATCGCCTCGGTGTGGCCGGAGGTCCACAGCCGGATGTGGCGCACGGCCGCGTCCAGGTCCTCCACCACGGCGGCGGCGATGTCGTACGAGAGGTACTCGGTCTCCCAGTCCTCGGCGGTGGCGGGCACGACGGTGGCCGGGCCGCCCTCGGCGAGCTCCAGCACGCGCTCGTCGCCGTGCACGGTCACACCGGCCTCGGCGAGGGCGGCCAGGGCGCGGGGCAGGAAGCGCTCGGCGATGTCCCGGTGGACCAGGAGGGTCTCGGCGGCGTTGCACACGCTCGGCCGCTGGGCCTTGGAGTTGATCAGGATCTCTACAGCCATGTCGAGATCGGCGTCGGCGTCGACGTACACGTGGCAGTTGCCGGTGCCGGTCTCGATCACGGGGACGGTGGACTCCTGGACGACCGTCCGGATCAGCGAGGCGCCGCCGCGCGGGATCAGCACGTCGACCATGCCCCGGGCACGCATCAGCTCGCGCACGGACTCCCGGCTCTCGCCCGGCACCAGCTGCACGGCGTCGGCCGGCAGCCCGGCGCCGCCCACCGCGTCGCGCAGGACGCGCACGAGGGCGGTGTTGGAGGCGTACGCGGAGGACGAGCCGCGCAGCAGCACGGCGTTGCCGGACTTCAGGCAGAGCGCGGCGGCGTCGACGGTGACGTTGGGCCGGGCCTCGTAGATGATCCCGACGACGCCCAGCGGGACCCGCACCTGGCGCAGGTCGATGCCGTTGGGCAGGGTCGAACCGCGCACGACCTCGCCGACGGGGTCGGGCAGGGCCGCCACGTCCCGTACGTCCTTGGCGATGGCCCGGACGCGCTCGGGGGTGAGGGTGAGCCGGTCGACGATGCTCTCGCTCGTGCCGGCGGCGCGGGCCTTGGCGACGTCCTCGGCGTTGGCCTCGACGATCTCGCGGGTGCGGACCTCCAGGGCGTCGGCCATGGCCAGCAGCGCCTCGTCCTTGGCCGAGCGCGGCAGTGGCGCGAGGTCGGCGGCCGCCGCGCGGGCGCGGTAGGCGGCGCGCAGGACCGGGGACTGCGGCATGGGGTCGGCGAGGGGGGAGGGGAAAACGCTGCTCATGGGCGCAGCCTAACCGGGCGGGGGGCCCGGGCGGCCCGGTATTCCACTCTGCGGGACATCGGACCGGAGTTCGGATGGGGACGTCAGAAGGGGTGCACGCCGACCGGGGTGGCCGGGAGCGGGCCGAGGCCCTCGGCGACGCGCTGCTGGTAGGTGTCGCGGTCGATGACCTCCAGCCCGACGATCTCCCACGCCGGCAGCCGGGCGGTGGAGCGGTGCTCGCCCCAGAGCCGCAGGGCGACGGCCGCCGCGTCGTGCAGGTCGCGGGCCTCTTCCCAGTAGCGGATCTCGGCGTGGTCGTTGGCGTAGCGGCCGGCCAGCAGGAAGGGGTGGTCGTGGGCGAGCTGTTCCAGCCCGCGCCGGACCTCCGTGAGCGGCGCCTCGCGGCCCGAGACGCTGAGTGTGATGTGCCACAGCCGCGACACCTCGCCCTCGCGGCCGGGCCGGTCGTCGGGGCGGGCCGTGGCGTCGCCGGCGCCGTCCCCCGTGTCGCCCGTGGCGACGCTGGTCAGCGCGCGCTCCTCCCCCACCGCCCGGCGGGCGGAGGTGCCCCCGCCCCGTGGCTGCGGCCCTGGGCGCCCTCGTCTCACCGGCGGCCTCCCTGTGGTGCTGGTGCTGTGCTGGTGCCGGCGGTGTCCCGCCGGGGTCGGCGCCGTGCGGAAACGGCCCCCGCATCAAAGTTGACCAGCCCGGGGGCCGCCGCGTGACGGTTTTACGGAAAGGCCAATGGAAAGGCTGGCCTCACCGGCTCCCGCGGTATGCGGGCTCGTTCCGTCGTGACGCCCGTCAGCGGTGCAGCACGACCAGATCGTCCCGGTGGACGACCTCGCGCTCATAGCCGGGCCCCAGGTCACGGGCCAGATCGCGGGTGGAGCGACCGAGCAGCTGGGGGATCTCCCCGGCGTCGTAGGTGACGAGCCCGCGCGCCACGGCCCGGCCCGTGGGGTCGCGCAGCTCCACCGGATCACCGGCGCTGAACTCCCCCTCGACCCCGGCGATGCCCGCCGGCAGCAGCGAGCCGGTGCCCTCGACCACGGCCCGGACCGCCCCGTCGTCGAGGGTGAGGGCCCCGCGCGGGGTGGACGCATGGGCGAGCCAGAGCAGCCGGTCGGCCGAGCGGCGGCCGGTGCGGTGGAAGAAGGTGCCGGTGGGGCGGCCGCGCAGGGCGTCGGTGGCCTGGCTGGCCGAGGTGAGCACGACGGGGATGCCGGCGGCGGCCGCGATGCGGGCGGCCTCGACCTTGGTGACCATGCCGCCGGTGCCCACGCCGGCCTTGCCCGCGCTGCCGATGGAGACGCCCTCAAGATCCTCCGGGCCGCGCACCTCGGCGATGCGCGAGGTGCCGGGCCTGCTCGGGTCGCCGTCGTACAGCCCGTCGACGTCCGAGAGCAGGACCAGCAGATCGGCCCGGACGAGATGGGCGACGAGGGCGGCGAGCCGGTCGTTGTCGCCGAAGCGGATCTCGTCCGTGGCCACGGTGTCGTTCTCGTTGACGACCGGCACCGCGCCCATGGCGAGCAGCTGGTCCAGCGTCCGGCGGGCGTTGCGGTAGTGCGCGCGGCGACTGGTGTCGTCGGTGGTCAGCAGGACCTGGCCGACGCGGCGCCCGTAGCGGGCGAAGGACGCCGTGTAACGGGCGACGAGGAGGCCCTGCCCGACGCTGGCGGCGGCCTGCTGGCGGGCCAGGTCCCGGGGCCGGCGGTCCAGGCCGAGCGGCGCCAGACCGGCGGCGATGGCACCGGAGGAGACCAGGACGATCTCCTTCTCGCCCGCCGGCACCTCCGCCGTCCCCGCCCCGAGCGCCTTGGCGAGCGCGTCCACCAGCGCGTCGACACGGTCCGCGTCCAGCCCGCCACCCGCGGTGGTGAGCGAGGAGGAACCCACCTTGACCACGACGCGCCGGGCCTGCGTCACCTCCCGCCGGACATCCGTACCGGCCTGCTGCCGCTCCCCTGCCGCTGTCACGTCCGCACACACCCCTGTGATCGCCGGTCCTCTTGCCCGTCCGGGCCGTCCGGGCCCGTCGGGCCCCTGAGGCCCGCAAATCTACAGGCCGGCGATTGTGGCCGTTCGACCCTATTTCGCTCGGTTGCCGTGCTGGAAGATTGCTCCCGGACCAGCGGCCGTCATACGGTCAGTGGTCGACCGTCGTCCGCTTACGCGCGCGCGGCGGTCTCACTCCGTTCTCCACTCCTCCTGCCAGGAGCCCTCCCAGTGCCTTCTGCCGGAACAGCCACCCGCCGGGCCGTCCAGGTCACGGCGTTGCTCGCGATGCTGGCGTTCTTCGCCGCCCAGCTCGTCGGCGCGCTGCTGCCCAACGTGCCGCTCCTGATCACCGCCGCGGCGGCGGGGCTCGTGCTCGACCTCTACCTGCAGCATCGCGACCCCGGTCTGCTCTCGCTGCTCGGCAAGATCCGCTTCGACGTCATGGTGCGGCAGCTGCTGCGCGACATGCTGGTCCTGATCGGGCTGCTGCGGCTGCACGACGACGGCTCGCTGCGCGGCTACGTCCCGGTCGTCATCGGGCTGGTGCTCTTCTACGGCGCCCACCTCGCCTGCCAGGCGGCGGCGATCCTGGTCCGCCGCACCCGCACGCTGCCGTTCGTCACGCGCAACGTCGACACCTCCGGCCTGCGCCTGAACGACGCCCCGCCGCGCCTGCTGGCCCGCCAGCACGGCCGCCGCCTGCTGCGCTTCGCCGTGCCCGCCACGGCCGGCCTGCTGGCCTCCGTGGGCACGGACAAGCCGGTGTGGGCCGTGGCCGGCGTGGGCGTGGCCTTCCTGCTCGCCGTGGGCGGCCTGGCCTTCCTCGCCACCTGGCTGCTGCCGAAGAAGCGGGTCGCCAACGAGCGGCAGGCCCTGGAGTGGCTCGACCGCTGGCTGGCCGCCTACCGGCCGACCGTCGGCATGTACTTCTCCGGCGGCACCACCTCGGCCTACCAGGCCAACATGTGGCTCTCCACGCTCGCCGCGCTCGACGGCAACCCGATCATCGTGCTCCGCGAGCGCTTCATGGTGCAGAAGATCGAGGCCACCGACGTGCCGATCGTCTGCATCCCCAAGGTCCACCACCTGATGGCCCTGGAGAAGTCCTCGATCAAGATGATGCTGCACCCGGCGAACTCCGGTAAGACCTCGCAGGTGCTGCGCATGCCGTCGATCAAGCACGCCTTCATCAACCACGGTGAGAGCGACAAGCTCTCCAGCTGCAACCCGTACTCCAAGGCGTACGACGAGATCTGGGTCGCCGGCCCCGCCGCCCGCGAGCGCTACCAGCTCGCCGACATCGGCGTGGAGGACAAGGACGTCGTCGAGGTCGGCCGCCCGCAGCTCGCGCCCATCAAGCCCTACGCCGGCCCGCCGGCCGGTACGTACACCACCGTGCTGTACGCGCCCACCTGGGAGGGCTGGGACGGCAACCCCGGCAACACCTCGGTGATGCTCGCCGGCGAGAACGTCGTGCGGGCCCTGCTCGCCGACCCCTCGGTGCGCCTGCTCTACAAGCCGCACCCGATGACCGGCTCGGTCGACCCGCGCGCCGGACTCGCCAACGAGCGCATCCAGGCCATGATCCACGAGGCCAACACGCGCCGCTCGGGCGCGCGACCGGGCGCCGAGGCCGCCGCCGAGCTGGCCCGCCGCACGGTCGAGCTGGACCGGCTCACCACCGCCTCCTTCCGGGAGAGCGCGGACGAACTGGAGCGCATGCTGCTCCAGGGCACCCCGGAGGCCGGCCGCGCCGCGACCGTCGAGGCCGCGACGGCGGCCTGGGAGGCCGCCTACTGGGCCTCGCTGCCGGAGTGGGAGCACCAGGTCATCACCGACGCCCGGCCGGCGCTCTTCGCCTGCTTCAACGTGGCCGACCTGCTGATCAGCGACGTCTCCAGCGTGGTCTCCGACTGGCTGATCAGCGAGAAGCCGTACGCGGTCGCGAACACCAGTGGCATGGACGAGGAGGAGTTCCGCGTGAACTTCCCGACCGTCAGCGCCGCGACGATCCTCACGCCCGAGGCGGACGGCGTGCCCGCGCTGCTCGCGGCGGTCCGCGACCCCGCCCTCGACGGCCTCGCGGCGGCCCGCGCCGAGCTGAAGGTCCAGCTCCTGGGCCCGTCCGACCCGCCGTCGCTGGTCCGCTTCAACGGGGCCGCGCAGGCGCTCTGCGCCAAGGCCGACGAGCGCCGCGCCCGCATGGACGCCCGCGCCGCCTCCGACATCCCGCTCCAGCGGGAGGCGGAAAAGGCCGACGCGGTGGGCTAGCCGCCCGCGCATACGGAAGGCCCCCGGGAGGAAGCTCCTCCCGGGGGCCCTTTGCTTTCGCGGGGACTCCGCCCGCGCACCACCCCGCGGGGGTGCGGGGGCGGAGCCCCCGGCCGGCCCGCCTACTCGAAGGGGTCGAACCCCTCGTACTCCTGCTGTGCCTCGTCGTGCTCCGCCTGGCGGTCCCGGCGGCGCTGGGCCGCAGGCCGCGGCGCGTCGAAGCGGTGGTCCTCGCCACGCCGGCCGAGCATCTCCGCCCCCGCCGCCATCGACGGCTCCCAGTCGAAGACGACCGCGTCCTCCTCGGGGCCGATGGCGACGCCGTCGCCCGCGCGGGCACCGGCCTTCATCAGCTCCTCCTCGACGCCGAGGCGGTTGAGGCGGTCGGCGAGGTAGCCGACGGCCTCGTCGTTGTTGAAGTCGGTCTGGCGCACCCAGCGCTCCGGCTTCTCGCCGCGGACCCGGAACAGGCCCTCGCCCTCCGGGGTGACCGTGAAGCCCGCGTCGTCGACGGCCTTCGGACGGATGACGATGCGGGTCGCCTCCTCCTTCGGCTTCGCGGCGCGTGCCTCGGCGACGATGCCGGCCAGGGCGAAGGACAGCTCCTTCAGGCCCTGCCGGGAGACGGCGGAGGCCTCGAAGACCCGGTAGCCGCGGGCCTCCAGATCCGGGCGGATCATGTCGGCGAGGTCCTGGCCGTCGGGGATGTCGACCTTGTTGAGGACGATGAGCCGGGGCCGGTCCTCCAGGCCGCCGTACTCCGCGAGCTCGGCCTCGATGACGTCGAGGTCGGTCAGCGGGTCGCGCTCGGACTCCAGCGTGGCGGTGTCGAGGACGTGCACGAGCACCGAGCAGCGCTCGACGTGCCGCAGGAACTCCAGGCCCAGGCCCTTGCCCTGGCTGGCGCCCGGGATCAGGCCGGGGACGTCGGCGATGGTGTAGACGGTCGAGCCGGCCGTGACGACGCCGAGGTTCGGGACGAGCGTGGTGAACGGGTAGTCCGCGATCTTCGGCTTGGCCGCGGAGAGCACCGAGATCAGCGAGGACTTGCCCGCGCTCGGGTAGCCGACGAGCGCCACGTCCGCGACGGTCTTCAGCTCCAGGACGATGTCGCCGGCGTCGCCGGGCTCGCCGAGCAGCGCGAAGCCGGGCGCCTTGCGGCGGGCCGAGGCCAGGGCCGCGTTGCCGAGGCCGCCGCGGCCGCCCTGGGCGGCGATGTAGCGGGTGCCGTGGCCGACCAGGTCGGCGAGCACATTGCCGTGCCGGTCCTGGACGACGGTGCCGTCGGGCACCGGCAGGACCAGGTCCGTGCCGTCCTTGCCGGAGCGGTTGCCGCCCTCGCCGGGCTTGCCGTTGGTGGCCTTGCGGTGCGGGCTGTGGTGGTACTCGAGGAGCGTGGTGACGGACTGGTCGACGACCAGGATCACGTCGCCGCCACGGCCGCCGTTGCCACCGTCCGGGCCGCCGAGCGGCTTGAACTTCTCACGGTGCACGGAGGCGCAGCCATGGCCCCCGTTACCCGCGGCGACATGCAGCTCGACGCGGTCCACGAAGGTGGTCATAGCGGTGTGCCTCCAGATGAAGTGCGGAAATGTCTTCGTTTGTAACGCAGCGAGGGCGGCCCCGCTTCCCGGCCGGGAAGGGGGGTCCGCCCTCGCTCGTCGCTCTACGGGGCCTGGATCAGGCGACCGGAACGATGTTCACGACCTTGCGGCCGCGGTGGGTGCCGAACTGCACCGCACCGGCGTTCAGCGCGAACAGGGTGTCGTCGCCACCGCGACCGACACCGGCGCCCGGGTGGAAGTGGGTGCCGCGCTGGCGGACCAGGATCTCACCGGCGTTGACGAGCTGACCGCCGAAGCGCTTCACGCCGAGCCGCTGGGCGTTCGAGTCGCGACCGTTCCGGGTGGACGATGCGCCCTTCTTGTGTGCCATGTCTGATCAGTCCCTTACTTCGCAGCCGTGGGGATGCCGGTGATCTTCAGCGCGGTGTACTGCTGGCGGTGACCAATGCGCTTGCGGTAACCGGTCTTGTTCTTGTACTTCAGGATGTCGATCTTGGCACCCTTGTGGTGGTCCACGATCTCGGCCTGGACCTTCACGCCCTCCAGGACCCACGGGTCGCTGGTGACGGTGTCGCCGTCCACGACGAGCAGCGTGGAGAGCTCGACCTGGTCGCCCACCTTGCCGTCGGAAATCTTGTCAACCTCGACGATGTCGCCGACAGCAACCTTGTGCTGGCGACCACCGCTGCGCACGACTGCGTACACGCGGATCTCACTCTCTCGCTAGTAAACGGGACCTCTGATGCCAGCCGCTCGCGCGGGCTGCACGCCCGCGGCTCTCCGAATGGATGAACGGCCTCTCCCGGAAGAATTCCGGGAGGTATTTGCTCAGGGGTTGGCGCACAAACGCCGAATGTAGAGATTACGGGAGTCGTATCGAGGGGGTCAAACCGACCCCCTCGATACAACGCCCTCGATGCGACCCGGCCGGGACGACCCGGCCGTCCGGGCTCAGGACTCCGCGGAGTCCCCGGCGTCCTTCGCCACGGCCTTCTTCGCCGCCGTCTTCTTGGCGGTCGTCTTCTTGGCCGCGGCCTTCTTCGCCGTCGTCGTCTTCTTGGCCGCCGCCTTCTTGGCGGTGGCCTTCTTCGCCGGGGCCTTCTTCGCCGTCTTGGCCGTCTTGCGGGCCGTCTTCTTCGCCGGGGCCTCCTCGGCCTCCGGCTCGGCGACGGTCACGTCGGCGGCCTCGGCCGGCGCGGCCTCGGGCGCCCCGGGCGCCGGCGACGCGCTGACGACGACCACCGCGGCCTCCTCCGCCGAGGCGGGGGAACCGGCCGGGGCGGAGACCCTGCGGGTCGCCCGGCGGCGCGGACGGGCCGGGGCGGCCGTGTCCGGCGTCACCACGGCCTCGGCCGCCGGCTCGGCGACCTCCGGCTGCGCGACCAGGTCCGGCACCGGAGCCGGCTCGACCGCGGGCGCCTCGACGACGACCTCCGGCGCGACCGGCTCGGCCGCCTTCGGCGCACCCGCCGGGGCGGACACCTTGCGGGTCGCCCGGCGGCGCGTACGACCGCCGCGGCGGGTCGCCGCGGCCTCGGCCTCGGCGGCGCTGCCGTACCACTCGTCGGCGGACTCGACCGCCGGCTGGAGCTCGGCCTCGGTCACCGCCACGGGCTCCAGCTCGGGCGCCTCGGGGGCCTCCTCCACGGGCTCGGCGGCCGCCTCGACGACGGGCGCCACGGCCGGCTCGGGCGCCTCGACGGCGGCCTTGCCCTTCTTCTTGCCGCGCTTGCCGCCGCCACCGCCGCCACCCGCGGTCGACGCCTGGTCCATGTGGACGATCACGCCGCGGCCGTTGCAGTGCACGCACTGCTCGGAGAAGGACTCCAGCAGGCCCTGGCCGACCCGCTTGCGGGTCATCTGGACCAGACCCAGCGAGGTAACCTCGGCGACCTGGTGCTTCGTACGGTCCCGGCCCAGGCACTCCAGCAGGCGCCGCAGCACCAGGTCCCGGTTGGACTCCAGCACCATGTCGATGAAGTCGATCACGATGATGCCGCCGAGGTCGCGCAGCCGCAGCTGGCGCACGATCTCCTCCGCCGCCTCCAGGTTGTTCCTGGTGACCGTCTCCTCCAGGTTGCCGCCCTGGCCGGTGAACTTGCCGGTGTTGACGTCGACCACGACCATCGCCTCGGTCCGGTCGATCACCAGCGAACCGCCGCTGGGCAGCCAGACCTTGCGGTCGAGCGCCTTCATCAGCTGCTCTTCGATGCGGTACGTGGCGAAGACGTCGACGTCCGACGTCCACTTCTGCAGCCGGTCGACGAGGTCGGGCGCGACGTGCGAGACGTAACCGTGGATGGTCGACCACGCGTCGTCACCGCTCACGATGACCTTGGAGAAGTCCTCGTTGAAGATGTCGCGCACGACCCGGACGGTCATGTCCGGCTCGCCGTACAGCAGGCTCGGCGAGCTGGTGGAGATCATCTTCGACTTCTTCTGGATCTCCTCCCACTGCGCCTGGAGACGCTGCACGTCACGCGCCAGCTCCTCCTCGCTCGCCCCCTCCGCGGCGGTGCGCACGATGACGCCCGCGTCCTCGGGGACGATCTTCTTGAGGATCTGCTTCAGACGCGCGCGCTCGGTGTCGGGCAGCTTGCGGCTGATGCCGGTCATCGAGCCCTCGGGCACGTAGACCAGGTAACGGCCGGGCAGGGAGACCTGGCTGGTCAGCCGGGCGCCCTTGTGGCCGATCGGGTCCTTGGTGACCTGCACGAGCACGGACTGCCCGGACTTCAGCGCGGTCTCGATGCGGCGCGGGCCGTTGCCCATGCCGAGCGCCTCGAAGTTGACCTCGCCGGCGTAGAGGACCGCGTTGCGGCCCTTGCCGATGTCGACGAAGGCGGCCTCCATCGACGGCAGCACGTTCTGGACCTTGCCCAGGTAGACGTTGCCGACGTAGCTGGTGGCCTGCTCCTTGTTGACGAAGTGCTCGACGAGGACGTTGTCCTCCAGCACACCGATCTGGGTGCGGTCGCCGTTCTGGCGCACGACCATCACGCGCTCGACGGCCTCGCGGCGGGCCAGGAACTCGGCCTCGGTGATGATCGGGACCCGGCGGCGGCCCTGCTCACGCCCCTCGCGGCGGCGCTGCTTCTTGGCCTCCATACGGGTCGAGCCCTTGATGGACTGCACCTCGTCGAAGCCCGTGCCGCCCTCGGTGCGGACCCGCTCGCGCGGCTCGCGGACCTTGACGACCGTGCGCTCCGGCTCGTCCGCGCCCGGCTCGGCCTCGATGGTCTCGCCGCTGCGGCGACGACGGCGACGGCGACGACGGCTGCTGGCGGTACCGGCGGCGGTCTCCTCGCCGGCCTCCTCGTCCTCCTCCGCCTCTTCGGCCTCGGCCTGCTCCTCGGCGGCGGCCTCCTCGGCCTCCTCGGCGCCCTCGGCCTCGGCAGCCTCGCCCCGGCGACGGCGACGGCCGCCCCGGCGACGGCGGCGCGACGGGCGCTCGCCCTGCTCCTCGTCCTCGGCGGCGCGCTCGGCCTCGGCCTCGACCTCGGCCTCCGGCACGGCCTCGGGCTCCTCGGCGACCTCGACCGCCTCGTCGGCCTCGACGACGACCGGCTCGGTCTCCACGGCCTCGCCCCGGCGACGGCGACGGCGACGACCACCGGCGGCGGGGGCCGGCTCGGCGGCGGCCTGCTCGGCGGCGGCCCGCTCCTCCTCGGCCGCGGCCTCGGCGGCTGCACGGGCGGCGGTCTCCGGCGTCTGGAACATCGGCTCGGCGAACACGGGCGCCTGGAACACGGCCGTCGGCGGACGCACCGCGCGGCGGCGGCTCCGGCCGGGACGCTCCTCCTCGGCGGCGGGCTCGGCGGCCTCCGCCGCCGGGGCGGCCTCGGGCTGCGGAACCGCGGCGGCACGGGTGGCGCGGCGACGGGTACGGGCGGGCTTCGCGGCGGCCTCAGGGGCCTCAG
>NZ_JBFAPH010000163.1:0-14541 GCF_040675635.1 Streptomyces sp. NPDC049577 | reverse complement strand
CGCGGGCCTTCCCTCCGGGACGGAGAGTCATCCGTTCGCCCCCGGTGACCGGCTGCTGCTGTACACCGACGGCGTGATCGAGGCCCGTGACCGTGACAACGCGTTCTTCCCCCTGCCGGAGGCCGTGGAGGAAGCCGCCGGGAGGGAGAGCGCCGAAGGGGCCTCCCCGGCCGCACCGGGGGACTTTCTGAGGGTCCTGCACCGGGCGTTGCTGCGGCATACGGGGGGCCATCTGGCGGACGACGCGGCGATGCTGCTCGTCGAGCGCGACGGCGGGGAACCCGGGTGACGCCGTCGGCGGTTCAGGTGGCGGGCCGGGTCCGGATCTGCATTCCGGGCCGGCGGCGGTGCACGGTGAGGTACGACAGGCCGTCCCCGCCCGCGGTGACGCTGCGCGAGGAGCCGTGGGGAAGCCAGATGAGGCTGCCCTCGGCGAGTGGCTGCGGGCCGCGCGCGGTGCCCAGGGTTCCGGCGCCGGCGACGACGACGAGAAGGACGTCCAGGTCCGGCTCGACGTGGGTCCGAACGCATTCGCCGGGCGGAAGGTGGACGAGATTGGCGTCGAGCTGCCGGCCCGGCTCGGCCAGCCGCCACAGCGCCCCGGTCGACGCGGGACGGCCGGCGGTGAGCGCCTTGGTGTCGCAGAGCAACCGCGCGACCGGGTCGTCGGCGGAGTCGGAGGGGGCGCCGTCCAGGTCGGCCATCGATGGTCACCGTCCACTGTCGTCAAATGGGAATCTCATATGCAGATTTTCCGGGCAAGGGGATCATCCCATGAACGTCACGTCGGCCGCCGTCGCGCTGACGGCCGGCGGGGAGGGTCACCGCGAGCGTGACCGGTGCCGGGCGAACCAGGCGCAGGCACCCAGCAGGGAGGCGGCGACCAGCACCAGCAGGCCGGTGACCCAGACCGGGCCGGCCAGCCGGACGTCGGCCCAGACGACCGCGGCGGCGGCCAGGAAGGGCGCCGCCGTGAGGGCGAGGAGCCTCAGCACGGCGGCGAGACCCGCCGTCGTGGGTACGTGGGGCAGTCGTCGCCTGTGCCTGATCAGGTCGCCGGCCGGGCCGGGGGTGTAGTACCGCACGGCCTTCGCCCCGAGCTTCAGGGTGTTCTTCCGGTAGATCACCGCGAGGGCGGGCACCCAGATCAGCGGCAGCACCATGCCGACGAGGAACAGCAGCACGATCGGGCTCTCGGCGAGCACCCGCCGCGGCCGGCTCCGCCGCTCACCGCCGCCGGCGATGCCGAGGACCGCGGCCATCCTGACGAGCAACGACCAGCGTGTCCGCCGGGGGACTTTGCCACGCCCTCCGGGCGGGTGACGCCTCACGTCCGCCAAGGCCCTGCCCGCCGCCTCGGTGGAGGGGTACACGTCCTGGAGGACCAGCAGGTCGGCGACCCGCTCCTCGCTGCGCGGATCGTGGCCCGCGAGGGCCGCCAGCTCCAGCATCATCTGCGCCTGGGCGAGAAGGGCCGCCACGAAGCTCACGGGCATGAGGACCACGAACGGCCCTCCCAGGGCCGCGCCGTCGGCGATCGTCAGACGCGTTCCGTGGGCGATGGTCTGCCGGACGAGCTCGGCGTCGTCGGGGACCGGTTCGTGCCGCTTGCGGCGCTCCACGGCGGCGGCCGTCCGGGGGCCGAACCGCCGCACCGCGAAGAAGGCCAGTTGCTCGGGCATGTGCCGGGGATCGGCCCAGATCATCGGCAGCAGCGCCTGGGCCTCGACCCTCGCCGACGCGTCCGGGCGGGCCGGCCGGGCGCCGCCGGGGGTGGGTCCGTCACGTTCCATCCGGGCCTGCTCTTTCCTCACCGGTGACCATCCCCGGTCCGGGCTGCGCACCCCGCCCCGCCTCACCCGGACGGGGGGGCACGGTGACTCCTCCGGGCGAGCGCGGGTGTTCGCGGTGGTCACAATGGAGCAGGGAGCCACGGGTCCTGCGAGGTGTCATGAGAAGTGCCGCCGCACGCGGACGAGCGAGGCAGCGCTGGAGCGCGCGTCTCGCGATCGGCGCGGCCGTGGGCGCGGTGGTGCTCCTGCTGTCCGTGGCGGGCGTGCGGAGCATGGCCCTGGTGGCCATGGGCCTGGCGGGGCTGACCGTCGCGGCGGCAGCCGGCTGGTGGGCGCTGACGCGCCGGGGCGTGGTGCGGGCCGCCGCGGCGGTCCTGGCAGTGGCCGCGCCCGTGGCGGTGCTCGCGTCGTACGTCGCGGCGCGGTTGCTCTGGGTCGTTCTCGTCTTCTCGGCGCTGTGGGTGCTGGCCGCCGCGGCGGGCCGGGCCGCCCTGCGGGCCGGTACGGATCCGCGGGCGGCACAGGGACGGCCCGTGCCGGCGTGCGGGCATCCGTTCCTCCTGATGAATCCGCGGTCGGGCGGCGGCAAGGTGGGGCGGTTCCGGCTCAGGGAGAGGGCGGAGGCGCTGGGCGCGGAGGTCGTACTGCTCGACCCAGCCCACCCGCAGGACGTCGCAGCGCTCGCCCGTGACGCCCTCGCCCGGGGAGCGGATCTGCTGGGCGTGGCGGGCGGCGACGGGACGCAGGCGCTGGTCGCGGAAGTCGCCGCGGAGGCCGGTGTCCCGTTCGTGGTGATCCCCGCCGGGACGCGCAACCACTTCGCCCTCGACCTCGGGTTGGACCGGGACGATCCCGCGCGGGGCCTGGAGGCGCTCACCGACGGGGTGGAGCTCCGGGTGGACCTCGGATTCGCCGGAGGGCGCGTGTTCGTCAACAACGCCTCCTTCGGGGCGTACGCGGAGGTCGTGCAGAGCCCGGCGTACCGGGACGACAAGGCCGGCACCGTGCTGCGGCTGCTGCCGGACGTGCTCACCCACCGGCGGGGTCCCCGGTTGCGGGTCACCGCCGGGGACGTCGCCGTGGACGGCCCGCAGGCCGTGCTGGTCAGCAACAACCCGTACCGGGTCGGTGATCGCGCCGGGCTGGGCCGGCGGGACCGGCTCGACGGGGGCGTGCTGGGTCTGGTCGGCGTCACGGTCGACAACGCGGCGCAGGCGGCGGACCTGCTGCGGGGACGGCACGCGCCCGGCCTGGTGTCCCTGACGGCCGGCGAGGTCGTCATCGACGCCGACCGGTCCGAGGTACGGGCCGGCGTCGACGGCGAGGCGCTGGTCCTCCCCACCCCGGTGCGCTGCGTGGTGAAACCCGGTGCCCTGCGGGTGCGGGTGCCGCGGAGCCGCCCGGGTGTTCCGCCTGCCCGGCCCCGCCTGGAGTGGCGTCACCTGTGGCGGGTCGCCTTCGCCCCGGGCCGTGCCCTACCCGTCGCCGCGGCGCCCGAGCGCCGACTGGACCGCGCCGACGACGACGTGGGCGGCGACGCCCAGAAGCAGGATGTCGCCCGTCATCTGCACCATGGTGACGATCCGCGCCTCGTGCGTTTCGGGGGTGATGTCGCCGAAGCCGACGGTGCTGAACACGGTGAGGGTGAAGTAGAGGGCGTCGGTGCGGGTCAGCGGCTCGGTGAACTCGCCTTCGCCGGCATGGTCCATGAGGTAGTAGGTGACCGCGAAGAGCAGCAGGAACAGCGGAACCGTGGTGGCCAGGGCCTCGACGGCGCGCAGCCGGGGCCGGCTGGAGCGGAGGATGGAGTGGATCTGCCAGGTGAAGAGCGTTGCGACGGCGGTCAGCCCGAGCACGAGGCCGGCCCCGGTCCCGACCGTGAACTCCCGGTCCAGGGGGATCAGGTAGTAGCCGAGGACGAGACCGACGGCGGTGGCGAGGGGCCGCAGGACCGCTCTCATGCGGTCGCCTCCCGCGCGGGCCGCCGGTCCGGGAGGTGGCGGGTGAACGGGAAGGCGGCGAGGGTGACGGCGGCGGCGGCCAGGACGGCGGCCTTGAGGGCGTCGAGCTGCGCGGTGGCGTAGGAGTCCACGACCGCCTCCACCTCGGACGGCGGCAGCGCGGCACGCTCGGCGGCGGCACGGACCTGGTCGGTGCCGACGAAGCTCACCCCCGCCTCCATCGCGACGCCGGCCTGATGCCGTGCCGCATCGGAGATCTTCGGGTTGTCGGCGATCTGTGTGGTGAAGGCGCCGACCAGGGCGCCGATCAGCAGGGAGCCGATGAGCGCGGTGCCCAGGGACGAACCGAGGTTCTGCGCGGTGTACTGCAGGCCGCCCACCTCGCTGCGTTCCCGCTCCCCGACGCTGGACTGCACGACGTTGCCCAGTTGGGAGGCGAGCAGCCCCATCCCCACGCCCAGGACCGCCATCGCCAGGCCGAAGGAGAGGTTGTCGATGCGGGGCTCGATGGTGGCCAGCAGCCACAGCGACGCGGCGCAGAGCACGAGCAGGCCGCACCGCACCACCGTACGGGGCGCGGCGACGCGGCCGAGCAACGGCCCGCTCAGGGCGGACACCAGCATGGTCACGGACACGGGCAGCAGCCGCAGCCCGGTCTGGAACGCGTTGAACCCCTGCACCACCTGCAAGTACAGCGGGATGACGAAGAACAGGCCGAGCAGGACGAGGTTCTGGCAGAGCAGCATGGTGAGCCCGGATCTCAGCGGGGGGATCCTCAGGAGCGACAGACGCACCAGCGGCTCCCGGCTGCGCCCCTCCTGTCGTCTCTCCCATGTACCGAACAGCCACAGCAGGGCGGCGCCGGCCGCGATGACGAACAAGGCCGGGGAGAAGCCGAGGACGGTGAAGGGCGGGTTGCGGGGCTTGAGCCAGCCCCAGGAACTGCTCTGCAGCACGCCCAGGACGACGGCGGCGAGTCCGGCGGCGGACAGCGCGACGCCCGTCTTGTCCAGCGCGGTGCGGGGCTCCGCGGGGACGTCCGGCACCCATCGGACGACGCACAGCATGGCGACGACCACGACGACCTCGCCGGCGAACACCAGCCGCCAGGTCAGATAGGTCGTCACCCATCCGCCGAGCAGCGGCCCCACCGCGATGCCGGCGCCGGCCAGTCCGCCGATGACACCGTAGGCGACGGACCGGTCGCGGCCGCGGTAGGCACCGGCGACGAGCGCCGCCAGGGCCGGGAGGACCAGGGTGGCGCCGAGGCCTTCGACGACCGACCAGCCGAGCGCGAGCACCCACAGGGTCGGCGCCAGCGACGTGACGGCGGACCCGACGCCGTACACCACCAGTCCGACGGCGAACGTCCTGCGGCGCCCGAAGGCGTCGCCGAGCTTGCCACCGGTGATCATGAAGGCGGCCATGACCAGGGTGTAGAGCGTGATGACGGCCTGGATCGCGGTGACCTCGGTGTGGAAGTCCTCGACCAGCCTGCTGATCGACACGTTCATCACCGACGTGTCCAGGACCATCAGGAACTGGGCCGTCCCGAGCACGAGCAGGGGCCGCCATCGCTTCACGCCGCGCCTCCGCCTCCCGGTGTGCCTCGGCCGTGCCGCAGCGGCCACTTGTCCGCACCCTAGAACGCCGTCGGCCCCGGCCCGCGCTGCGCGCGGGGTGTGTCGCACGGCTCCGGCGGTGGGCGGTGGGAGTCGCCGGAGTCCCGGCGTGCGATCACCGGCAGATGGTGCTGACCATGGGATGAGCGGTCCACCGGGCTGCCCGGCCCCGCGGCAGGCGCGGGGCAGAGGCGAGTTCCCGGAAGGAAACAGTCATGCTCCCTCCCCACGCGCCGGGCCCCCGAGGGCCCGACCCACCGCCCGCCGACCGGCCCCTCGGCCCCGGCGAACGCCGCGACTACGAACGTCTCCGCCGGCACGAGAACATGCGCCACCGGCGGCTGCGGTACGCGGCGACGTCCGTGCTCCTGGTACTCGCCTTCGTCCTCTCACCGTTCGCGGTGGTGGCGACCTGGGCCCACAGCCAGATCTCGGACACCGACCGCTACGTGCAGACCGTCGCTCCCCTGGCCAAGGACCCGTCGGTGCAGAAGGCCGTGAGCGACCGGCTCACCACGCGGGTGGTCGACAACGTCGACGTCAACGGCATCACGGACGCACTCAGCAACGCGCTCGCCAAGGCCGACGCCCCACCGGGGATCGTGGACAAGTCCCATCTGCTCGCCGGCCCCCTGAAGAACGCGCTCACCACGGCCGTCCACAACGTGGTCGACAAGGTCGTCACCAGTGACCAGTTCGCCGAGCTGTGGAACGACGCCAACCGGCGGGCCCACGCGGCCGTCGTCAAGACCCTCACGGGCGAGGGCAACAGCGCCGTGCAGGCCAGGGGCGACGCCGTCGTCCTGGACATCGGCACCGTCGTCGACAAGGTCAAGCAGAAGCTGGTCGACGAGGGCTACCAGAAGGCCGCGAGCATTCCCGACGTCGACAAGACGATCACCTTGTTCCGCACCGACAAGCTCGACGACGCCCAGAGCGGCATGCGCCTGCTCGACACCGTGGGAACGTGGCTGCCCGTCACCGTGATCGTCGTCGCCGCCGTCGCCGTCTGGGCCGCGCCCTCGCACCGGATCGGGCTGATGACCGCCGCGATCGGCATCGGCGTCATGATGCTGGTGCTGCTCGTCGGACTCGTCATCGCGCGCCGCGTCTATCTGGACTCCGTCCCCTCCGACGTCCTTCCTCCCGACGCGGCCGCCTCGATCTACGACACCTTCGTGCGCTTCCTGCGCGGCAGTACGCGCACCGTCCTGATCGCAGCCGTGATCACAGCCCTGGCCGGCTATCTCTACGGCCCCGGACGCGGCGCCCGGTTCGTCCGCTCGGCCTCCGCCCGGGCCACCGGTGCCACCGGCCGGGCCATGGCGCGCTCCGGCCTGCGCACGGGGGCCACCGGCCAGTGGCTGGAGACGCACCGGGCCTGGACCACCGGAGTCGTCATCGCGGCAGCAGCACTCGCCCTCTTCCTCTGGACCTACCCCACCGCGGCGATCGTGGCCCTCGCCCTGGCCGTCGCCGTCCTCGTCCTGGTGGTCCTCGCGATTCTCGGCGCGGCCTCGACCACCGCGAACGACACACATGCCGAGCCGGAGACAAGGAAACAGACATCATGAGCGCACACGTACTCCTGGCCTACGACTACCCGCTGCTGGGCGCGTTCTGGACGATCCTGTGGATCGTGCTGTGGGTGGCGTGGTTCATCCTTCTGTTCCGTGTGATCACGGACATCTTCCGGGACGACGCGCTGAGCGGCTGGGCCAAGGCGGGCTGGTTGGTCTTCACCATCCTGCTGCCCTTCCTCGGCGTCCTCGTCTACGTCCTCGCCCGGGGCAGGAGCATGGGCGCCCGGGAGCGGCGCCATCTCCAGGCCCAGCAGGAGGCGTTCGATCATTACATCCGTGAGGCCGCCGGCGGCACGAGCCGCCCGAGCCAGGCGGACGAGCTGATGAAGCTCTCGGAGGTCCGTGCCCGGGGGGACATCACCGACGAGGAATACCGCCGGGCGAAGGAGAAGATCCTGCACTGATAACCGGTGAGGCGGTGAGGACAGTGGAGCATCCGGTGGTCGTGGGCGTCGACGGGTCGGACGGCAGCCTCGTCGCCCTCGACTGGGCCGCGGAGGAAGCAACCCGCTTCGGCCTGCCCCTGCGCGTGGTGTACGCGTCCCTCTGGGAGCGCTACGAAGGCGGAGTGCCCTCCGCCACGGGGGAACGGCCGGAGGAGGAAGTGGCGGCCCAGCACATCGTCACCTCGGCCGGGCAGCGCGCCCGGCAACTCGCCCCCGGCCTGGAGGTGAACGCCGTGACCGTGCCGGACGACGCCGCGGACGCCCTGGTGAAGGAGTCCGACAGCGCGGACGTCGTGGTGACCGGCTGCTCCGGGCGCGGGGCCGTCAGGGAGCTCCTGCTGGGCTCCGTGACGCTGGCCGTCGCGGGCCGTGCCCGCTGCCCGGTCGTCGTCGTGCGCGGCGAGGAACGCAACGTCAAGGGCCACAGCCGCCGGGTGGTCGTGGGCGTGGGAGAGGGGGAGGAGGCCACCGGTGCCGTGCGCTTCGCCTTCCGCGAGGCCGCGGCCCGCGGGTGCGAGCTCCAGGTCGTACGGGCCTGGCGCGATTCCCGGCGGCCGACGGATCCGCTGAGCGTGCTCGATTCCGCCGCCCGCGCCTACGCGGAAGAGGCCGCCGCCGCCCTGGACGAGGTGCTGGAGGAGGCCCTGACCGCCCACCCGGGCGTGGCCATCACCCGCACGGTGGTGGAAGGGTCGGCGCGCCGGGCCCTGCTCGGCCCGGCCGCCGACGCCGACCTGCTGGTCCTCGGCGCCACCCGGCGGCGCGAGGGGTTCGGGCTGCACCTGGGCCGGGTCAGCCACACGGCCCTGCACCGCGCGGGCTGTCCGGTGGCGGTGGTGCCCCACCGGTGAGGCGGGCGTACGGCAGGCCGACGGGACGGCGCTCAACCCTCCGGCATGCGGCGGACCTCTCCCGTGCCCAGCCCGATCGCGGCACGGGGCCGCATGGGCTCGTCGCCGCGCCGGGAGAGCAGGACGAGCTCCTCGACCCTGGCCGGCAGGGCCCCGAGCCGGGCGGCACACTCGGCGGCCAGGTGCTGCGGGTCCTGGGTGCGGCCGAGGGACAGATGCGGGGTGAAGCGACCGCCGCGCCCGCGGCAGAGCGGGAACCGCAGCTCCAGCTCCCGGTGGAGACGGGCCCACGGTGCGGGACCGGCCGCGGCCGGGTCGAGCCATACCGTCGCGTACTGCCGGTGCCGGAAATACCGCACGCCCGACATCCGCACCGTGAACGGCGCGCTCTCCGCCGCCCCGGCGGAGAGCAACGGCAGGGCCCGCGGGAACTCCTCCTCCGGCACGAACCCGAACAGCAGGTTCACATGCGGCGGCCAGCGTCGTACCTGCGGGTCGTGCTCCCAGCGGATGTCCTGAATCGCCGGCCAGAGCTCCCGCGGCGGCAGCCACGCGACGGCCGTCCGGGCGGTCGGCGCCACCGCGAGCGCGCCCGCTTCTCCGTGCACGCTTCCATGGTCCGTGGCGCGCCGGATTTTCACGAGCCGACCGCCGGCAGCCGGCCACCGGCGCCCCGACGTGTCACGGAAGGCTCTGCCAGTGGGCCGCGGGAGGCTTGGTGAAATAGTCCGCGTCCTTGGGGCGGTTCGTGTCGCGTCCGGCCGGGCGGGGGGCCGGTATCAGGTGGGGTATGTACTTGGAGCAGTGGATGTAGGCCTCTTCCACGGTGAGGTGGACCCACATCTCCGGGCCGCGCCCGGGCGCGACGTCGGTGGGCAGACCGGGATGGATCAGACGCAGGTCGCTGTCGTGGTAGAGATGGGCCACGCCGTTGACGTGCAGCCCCACGTGATGGTGGGTGAAGTCCACGAAGAGCATACCGAGATGAGGGTTCTCGAGCATATTGCCGGCGCTGGCCATGACACCGTTCCCGCGGAACTCCGGATAGGCGAGCGTGTGAGCGTCGATCACGTGGACGAATCCCGGCGGTCCGGCCCGAAAGCTGGCGTCGCACTCCCCGCGGGAGTCGGCGGTGGCCAGGAAGACCATCGTCTGGCGGCCGATGAAGTCCCGCATCTCGGGCGTGAGGTGTGGGCGCACCTGCTGGTCGTAGAACCGGGCGGCGCGGTCTGCGGTGCCCAGTCGCTGCTGCAACTGGTGCTCACCTGCTGATCCGGAAGACGGCGGAGGCGGGGTCACGAGGGGTTCTCCTAGCAGGGCGGATGAGGGGCGCGGCTCAGGGAGTGAACAGGACGGGAGTCTCGAACGGGTCGTGATGGACGCAGTCGGGCCGGGTGCCGTTGAGGGTGAGCGCCTCCTTGGCGGAGGCCACCATCTGCGCCGGGCCGCTGAGATAGACGTCGTGCTGATACCAGGGCCCGTACTCGAGAAGGACTTCCGGCAGGGACCCTCGAAGCCCGGGGACGTACTCGTGGGAGACCGCGGCCCTGATGGTCAGCCAGTGGTACCGCTGGGCCATCCGGAGCATGTCGTCGACCCCGTACAGCTCGGCCCCGGTCCGGGCGCCGAGGAACAGATGCACTTGATGGTGCTCCCCTCTGCGGGCGACCTCTTCGACGAGTGCACGGATCGGTGCGAGACCGGTGCCTCCGGCCACGAGGAGCAGTTCGTCGTGGTGGGCCGCGTCCAGGACCATGTCGCCCATCGGGGGCCCCAGCCGGATCACATCGCCCACCGCCGCCCGGTGCACCAGGGCTTCGCTGACCGAGCCGCCGGGCACCCCGCGCACGTGAAAGGTGAGGGTGCCGTCCTCGCGAGGCGCGTTGGCGACGGAGTAGTAGCGCCACCGTCTCGGCCACCAGGGCGTCTCGACGCTCACGTACTGGCCCGCGGCGTACGCGTAGGGGTAGTGGGGGCGTACGGTGATTTCGGCGATGCCGGGGCCGCGCGTGACACGGTGCACGACGGTGGCCGGCCATGTGGCGGGCCGTACCGCCTCGTCCTCCTCGGCCGCGCTGATCATGACTTGGGCGACCGTTCCGTACGCCTTCGTCCAGGCCGCGGCGATCTCGGGGGTCCAGGCGGGGCCGGCGAACCGGGCCAGGGCAGCGAGGAGGCACTCGCCCACGGGCGGAAAGTGCGCGGCGAGGGTGCCGAACTTGCGGTGATCGCGACCGAGGTGTCCGCAGAAGCGGACGAGGTTCCCGGGGTCGTCGACCAGATCCACGATGCGCAGCAGCGCGCGCAGGAGGCGATCGCGCTGGGCGTCCATCCCCTGCGGGAACATCGAACGGACCTGGGGATATCGAGCGAACAGGATCGCGTAGAAGTAGACCGTTATCTCCCCCGCAAAGGGCTCGACCACGGACAGGGAAGTCCTGATGAGGTGTATCTCGTGGTCCGACAAGGGCGCTTCGGCGGTCTCCGGCCCGCCCCCGGAATATGTGGCTTCTCCGTTGCGCCCGGCATGGCCGGGTATCGGGTCTCCCGGAGAGGGGCGGACGGAGGTACTGCTGCCTGGACGGCCGATCCGGAATCTCAAGGTATCAACCCTCCCCCGTCCGCTGTGCGACGTGACCTCCGCCGGACATAAAGGGCGGCATGGGAATCGAGCGGGGCGAACAGAGGCAACGTGGTCCTCATATGAGTACAGGGTCGACGAAGCGGATTAAGCGCTTCCGGATGTCAGTCGATCCTGAACGAGGACCACGAAGCGGGAAAGGGCCGCACCCGCCAGAACGCGGGTCAATATCTTGTGGGATCAGCCTGACCGGGCCCGGCGGATGTAGGGATTTGGGGTACATATGAATCTGCCGCCGACGCCCCGGTCATCCGCGTGGTCGTCCGCGCAGTCGTCCCGCCGACGGAAACCGACGACTCCGCGGCATCCCCGGTCACCGGCCGGTCGGGGCCAGGACTCGCGTCACGAGCCGGCGGGCGTAGGCGGCGTCGAGTCCGTCCGGGCGGAAGAGGATGCGGTACATCAGGGGGGCGACGACGCGGTCGACGACCGTCTCGACGTCGGGTGTCCTCTCCCCGCGCGCCCTCGCGCGCGTGAGGACGACATCGATCTGTTCGGCGGCGTAGGCGGAGCACTGGCCGGCGTTGCCGCCGTCCGGGTCGCCGAGCAGGGCGTCGCGGATGTAGGTGCGTCCGGCGGGGGAGGACATCTCGTCGAGGAACTGTTCGGCCCAGGCCGTCAGGTCGGGTCGCAGGGCGCCGTGGTCCTTGGGCGCAGTGTCGGGCCGCAGGCGCTCGACCGCTACGTCCGACAGCAGCTCCTGCAGGTCTCCCCAGCGGCGGTAGATCGTCGACGGCGTCACGCCCGCACGCTGGGCGATCATCGGTACCGTCAGGGCGTCCCGGCCCACCTCTGAGGCGAGTTCGCGTACGGCGGCGTGCACCGACGCCTGGACCCGGGCGCTGCGCCCGCCAGGGCGTACCATCTGCCTGCTCACGACACCACCTTAAAGCAAAATCATTGCGTCTAGCGATCCGGCCTCTCCCCTGCGGCCACCGGCCGCGACGCCTTCGCAAGCTCCGCGGGCGGGGCGATTCGGCCGGGCCAGGCACGTGTTCACGCTGCGTTCGCGAGCTCGCGGGCGGGCCGGGTCTGTTCATGGGCATGGCCGACCCGCAGGAGAGTGCGCTCACCGAGGGGCCGGCCGAGCAGCTGCATGCCGATCGGCAAGCCGGCCGTGTCATGGCCGACCGGTACGGACAGGGACGGTATTCCGGTGATGTTGGCCGGGGACGACAGGCGCACATAGGCGTCGGAGACGCCCTCCACGGTGCCGTCGGCCCAGCTGATCGTCTCCTGGCCGGCCTTGACGGCGGTCGCCGGGACGGTGGGTGCGGCGATCACGTCGACCCCCTTGAGCACCCGGGCCCACTCCCCCTGCATCAGCGTCCGGGAGCGTTGAGCACGCAGGTAGTCCCCGGCGGTCATCAGCTCGCCGGCCTCGAGGAGGACGCGGACGTCGGCCTGGTAGAGCTCGGGGGCCGTACGCAGGGTGCCCTCGTGGTAGGCGGTGGCCTCGGGCACCATCAGTCCCCACTGGGTGGCCTGGATGTAGCGGGTCATGGGGATGTCGACCTCGACGAGCCGTGCGCCGAGGGCCTCCAGCTGCCCGATGGCGCGCCGGACGGCTGACTCCACCTCGGGGTCGACGTGGTCGAAGTAGTAGGTGCGCGGCACACCGATGCGCAGCCCCGTCAGGTGGGTGACCTCACCCGGCCGGTAGTCCACGGCGGGGACGGCCAGCGAGGCCGGGTCGCGCGGGTCGTGTCCTGCCAGAGCGGTCAGGACCAGAGCCGCGTCTTCGACGGTGCGGGTGATCGGTCCGACGTGGTCCAGCGACCAGGACAGCGATGTGATGCCGTGCCGGGGAACGAGGCCGTAGGTCGGCTTGAGGCCGACGACCCCGTTGAGCGCGGCGGGCACCCGGATCGATCCGCCGGTGTCGGTCCCCATGGAAAAGGTCGCCATGCCCGACGCGACGGCGACGGCGGACCCGCCGCTGGAGCCGCCGGCGACCCTGCCGCGGTCCCAGGCGTTGCCGGTCTGCGGAGTGGTCAGGCCATAGGCGAACTCGTGCGTATGCGTCTTGCCCAGCAGGACCGCACCGGCCTCCGCCAGGCGCGCGGCGACCGTGCTGTCGGTCTGCGCGCGGTGGTCGGCGCGGACGCGGGAGCTGGCCGATGTCGCCTCTCCCGCGACGTCGATCAGGTCCTTGAGGCCCATGGGTATGCCGTGCAGCGGACCGCGATGACGGCCGGCCGCGATGTCGCGTTCGGCCTCACGCGCGGCCCTGCGGGTGCGTTCGGCGGTGACGGTGACGTAGGCCTGAAGGTGCGGCTCCATCTGCGCGATGCGCTGAAGGACGGAGTCCGCCAGCTCGACGGGGGACAGCCGCCGGCCCCGGATCTCCTCGGCTGCCGCGGTCAGGGACAGTTCATACGGCTGCATCGGGCTCCTCCTGTTCCACGCGGTAGGCAGGGGCGGGCGGGGTGTCCCCGAAGTCCAGCTCTCGCAGGACCGCGACGACGGAGTGGATGTGATGGGCGGTGGCTGCGACCGCGGCGTGGCGGTCGGCCGGCAGCGGGAGCCCGGCCCGGGCGGCCCAGCGGGCCGCTTCGGGCGGCGTGAGTTCGACGGCAGGCATGAACGATCTCTCCTACTCCAAAAGCAAATCGTTTGCGTTAGCCGACCGTACGTCCTACGATTCCTTAAGGCAAACAGATTGCTTTTAGCTTCCGAGCCGTCCTACGCCACCGGCCGTCGCCCCGCTCGCCGTCGCGGCCCCGGCCGCACTCACCGTGCCGAGAGGCAGGCCAACCCACCACGCGCACAGCCACCTTCCGTAACAAGACCCAGAGGACGGACCGAACATGAGCACTGGACCGGCCACCGAAGCGACCGCCGCCCCCTCCTGGACCGTGGGCGACGTCACCGTCCACCGCATCGACGAGACCCTTCTGCCGCCCGCCACCGGACCGTGGCTGCTGCCCGCCGCCACCCCGGACCTCGTCGCCGCTCAGGACTGGCTTCACCCGCACTTCGCCGACGCCGAGGGCACTCTCCGCATCGACAGCCACAGCTTCGCGCTCACCCTCGGCGGCCTGCGCGTCCTGGTCGACACCGGCATCGGAAACGGCAAGGAACGCGCCAACCCCGCCTGGCACGACCTCGACACCGACTTCCTTCAGGACCTCACCGCCGCCGGATTCCCCCCGGACTCGGTCGACCTGGTGATCCTCACCCACCTGCACGCCGACCACGTCGGCTGGAACACGCGGAAGGTGGACGGCGACTGGGTGCCCACCTTCCCCCACGCCCGTTATCTGGCCTCCCGCACCGAGCGGGAGTTCTGGGCCGGGTACGACATGGAAGAGGCACGCCGGCAGATGTTCCGCGACTCCGTGCTCCCGGTGGAGCACGCGGGGCTGCTCGACCTCGTCGACGTCCCCGCCAAGGGCATCGACGTCGCCCCGGGCCTGCGCCTGCTCCCCACACCCGGCCACACACCCGGCCACGTCGCCGTCGAGCTGACCAGCCACGGCCGGAGGGCTCTGATCACCGGCGACTGCATCCACCACCCCGTCCAGCTCGCCCACCCCACCATCGGCGCCTGCGTCGACATCGATCCGCAGCAGTCCGAGACCACGCGCCGCACACTTCTCGACTCACTCGCCGACACGGACACGCTCGTCCTGGGCACCCAC
>NZ_JBFAPH010000162.1:0-14711 GCF_040675635.1 Streptomyces sp. NPDC049577 | reverse complement strand
GCCGGGACAGATGGGACAGAAGGGAGGGGTGGGAGGGGAGGGACGGGAGGGGTCGCGACGGCCGTGGCCCGTCCGCTCCACGTCTGTTCGGCCAGTTCCCACAGCGCCAGCAGCCGGCCGGACGGCTCGCCCGCGAGCGCGCACAGCGCGACGACGGCCTGCCGGGGCGGCAGCTTCTTGCCGTTGAGGTAGCGCTCCCAGGACGACTTGCTGTACGGCGTGCGTTCGGCGAGCGCGGCCAGGCTCAGCCCCGTGCGGTCGCGGAGGTCGCGCAGCTCGCCGGCGAGCCGGCCGCACTCCGCCGGGAGGGGGCGTTCGACGCTCACTTGCGCAGCTCCCCCCAGGTGTCCGGCCCGATGATGCCGTCGACGACCAGCCGGTGGTCCTTCTGGAACGCGCTCGCGGCGGCCTTGGACCGCGGGCCGTAGGAGCCGTCGGCGATGCCCGGGTCGTAGCCGTGGTACTTGAGCAGGCACTGGGCCTCCAGCACTTCCCAGCCCGAGCTCTTGAGGTCCATCAGCACGGAGCGGGTCGTGCTGTAGCCGGCCCGCAGCCCACCGTCCCTGCGTTCGACCCGGCAGGGGCGGTTGCGGCCCTGCACGAAGACGAACGGGGACTGGCTGGGCTGCGCTGCGGCAGTGGCGGTGGCGCCCTTCGTGTCGTCGTCCTGCCAGGGACGGCCGATCAGCAGCCCGGCGGCCAGGGCGACCACCAGGACGGCCGCGGCCGCGACGAGCACACGGAGCCGCCGTTTGCGCTGCCGCGGCTCTTCCGCGGGCCCCTCCGGCCGGTCGTCCGGCCCGTCACCGGCCGCCTCCCCGGCCGTCTCCCCGGCCGCTTCCCCGCCCGCCTCGACGCCCGTCCCACCGGGGGCCGCCGCCTCGTCGGACCACGCCTCCGCTGCGAGCTCCTGCAGCACCAGCAGCCGGGTCGGCTCCGTGCCGCACACCCGGGCCAGTTGCTCGACGGCGTCGCGCGGCGGCAGCTGCTTGCCGTTGAGGTAGCGCTCCCAGGAGGAACTGCTGTAGGAGGTCTTGGCCGCGAGCGAGGCGAGGCTCAGCCCGCTGTGGTCCTTGAGTCTTCTCAGTTGTACGACGAGTTGCCGCACTCGCTGGTCCAGCGAGGCGGGAAGTTCCTTCCACCGCGACATGTTCCACCCCATACGCGCCGCATAGCCCCCGAGGCGACGTGCCTCTGCCGCACATGATGGCGACGCTCGGGTGACGGTTGCGTACGGGTGCGGCGGCGACTGCGACTTCAGGCCACTCCGCCGTCTGCCCCGGCGTCCCACCACGACATCGTGGGACCCCACGTCCTCGCAGGTCAGAGCGTGGGACATCCCACGTCGGCCCAACTTCCCACGATCCACTGGCACGTGCGGAAGTGGCGCATCAGAGTCATCGCTGCAAGCCGGACGTCGCAGGGGAGGAATCAGGGCTCGTGACCGTACAGCACAGGGACTACGACTGCGCCATGGTCTGGTACACGGGCGCCGCACTCACGGTGAAGGGGGACGCGGGCGACCGTGTCGCGGAGGTGCAGTGCCTGCTGAAGCTCCACGGCTACCGACTGCGGGTGGACGGGGTCTTCGGCGACGACACCCACGAGAAGGTCCTCGACTACCAGCGCAAGACCGGGACCCGGCCGAACGGCGGCAAGGTCGACCCGAGAACCTGGGCGGCGCTCCGCACGTTCTGAAAGGCGCCCGCCCGCACAGCGGCCCGCCCTCCCGTCGGGGGAGAGGGCGGGCCGCCGCGCACGGTGCGGGGGGCCGTGCCCTACTGCACCGTGAAGTGGAGGACGTCCTCCAGGAACGGGATCTTCAGCCAGGCGTGCGGCTGCGCCATCAGCGCCAGCAGCACGATCACCAGCCCCAGCCCGCCGTACGTGAAGATGTCCGTGAACCGCGAGCGCACCGCCAGCATGCCCACCGACGGCAGCGCCCAGCGCAGCACCGCGCCGCCGATCAGCGCGAGCCCGATCAGCAGCGTCCCGATCCGGAACGCGTCGAAGGCGACGAGCAGCAGGCCCAGGCCGGTCGCCCCCAGCACCGCCAGCAGCGGCCACTGCCGCGCGGGCGCCGGGGCGCCGCCGGGGGCGGCCCGCCCGCCCCCCTCGGGGCGGGCGGTGTCCCGCGTGACCTTGGGCGGGCGGCGCGACTTCCCGCGCTCAGCCAGCATCGCCGGTTCCGGCGGCACGTTCCGCGGCACGCTCGGCCGCCTCCACAACGTTCACCAGCAGCTGGGCGCGCGTCATCGGGCCCACGCCGCCCGGGTTCGGGGCGAGCCAGCCGGCCACCTCCGCCACCGCCGGGTCCACATCGCCGACGATCTTGCCCTCGCCGTCCCGGCTGACGCCGACATCCAGCACGGCGGCGCCGGGCTTGACGTCCTCCGCCTTGATCAGGTGACCGACGCCGGCCGCCGCCACGATGATGTCCGCCCGGCGCAGCTGCTCGGACAGGTCGCGGGTGCCGGTGTGGCAGAGGGTGACCGTGGCGTTCTCGGTCTTGCGGGTCAGCAGCAGGCCGATCGAGCGGCCGACGGTGATGCCCCGGCCGACGACCACCACATGCGCACCGTCGATCATCACGCCGTGCCGGCGCAGCAGCTGGACGATGCCGTACGGGGTGCAGGGCAGCGGAGCGGTCTCGTTCAGGACCAGGCGGCCCAGGTTGGTCGGGTGCAGGCCGTCCGCGTCCTTGGCCGGGTCGATGAGCTCCAGCACCTTGTTGGTGTCGATGCCCTTGGGCAGCGGGAGTTGGACGATGTAGCCGGTGCACTCGGGGTTGTCGTTGAGCTCGCGGACGACCGCCTCGATCTCCTCCTGCGTCGCCGTGGCGGGCAGCTCGCGCTGGATGGAGGCGATGCCGACCTGCGCGCAGTCGCGGTGCTTTCCGGCCACGTACCACTTGCTGCCGGGGTCGTCGCCGACGAGGAGGGTGCCCAGGCCGGGGGTGATGCCCTTGGCCTTCAGCGCTTCCACGCGGGCGGTGAGTTCGGACTTGATCGCGGCGGCGGTGGCCTTGCCGTCGAGAATCTGGGCGGTCATGTGTCCATCCTCCAGGATGTGATGGTGTGGGTTCCACTCAGGTGGCCCGCGGACACGGGCGGGTCGGCGGTATGACCGTATGTCTACGATGACGGCCGTCGTGGCGTGTGCCACGGCCGTCCCCGCAGGTTTCCAGCCACCGCTCGAAGGACCGGCCCACGTGTATCCGCAGAATCCGTACGGTCAGCAGCAGCCGCCGCCCTATCCCCAGCAGGGGGCGCCGTACCCGCCCTTCCCGCAGCAGGCCCAGCAGCCGTACGGCTACGGGCAGGTCCCCGGCTATCCGCAGGCGCCGTACGGTGCCGTGCCGCAGATGCCGCCGCTGGCCGGCTGGGGCTCGCGCGTGGGCGCGACCCTGCTGGACGGGCTGGTCGGGTGCGTGCCGCTGATCGGCGTCATCATCGGCATGGTGATGGCGTTCGCCGCCATCGACGACAACAAGGACTGCACGACCACGGCGAGCGGTTTCGAGATCTGCTCGCACGAGGCCTCCGCGGGCACCGCGGGCTTCGTCGTGGCGGGTCTGTCGTGCCTGGCCACGGTGTTCCTCGGCTTCTGGATGCTCTACCGCCAGGGCAAGACCGGCCAGACGCTCGGCAAGAAGTGGGTCGGCATCAGCGTCCTGCGCGAGCGCGACGGCCGGCCGATCGGCTTCTGGATGACCTTCCTCCGCAACCTCTGCCACTTCTTCGACGGCATCCTCTACCTCGGCTACCTGTGGCCGCTGTGGGACGACAAGAAGCAGACCTTCGCCGACAAGATCGTCGGAACGGTCGTCATCCGGGTGAACTGACCGGTGAACCGACCGGGCGCCCCGGGAAGGGCCCCCGCCCGCGACCGCGGCGGGGGCCTTTCCCGTGCTCATGCGACAGCCGATCGGTGCGGGCCGGTCAGTGGAAGAAGTGACGCGCGCCGGTGAAGTACATCGTCACGCCCGCCGCCTTCGCGGCCTCCACCACCAGCTCGTCGCGGACCGAACCGCCGGGCTGCACCACGGCCTTCACACCGGCGGCGGTCAGCACCTCCAGCCCGTCCGGGAAGGGGAAGAACGCGTCGGAGGCGGCGTACGAGCCCCGGGCCCGCTCCTCGCCCGCGCGCTGGACCGCGAGCCGGGCGGAGTCGACGCGGTTGACCTGGCCCATGCCGACGCCGACGGTCGCACCGTCCTTGGCCAGCAGGATCGCGTTGGACTTCACGGCCCGGCAGGCCCGCCACGCGAAGGCCAGCTCGGCCAGCTCCGCGCCGGACAGCGCCTCGCCCGTGGCGAGCGTCCAGTTCGCCGGGTCGTCGCCCTCGGCCTGCAGCCGGTCCTTCTGCTGGAGCAGCAGCCCGCCCTCGACCGGCCGGGCCTCCTTGACCGCGCACGGGGCGTCGGGGCAGCGCAGCACGCGGACGTTCTTCTTGCGGGCGAGGACCTCGAGCGCGCCGTCCTCGTAGTCCGGCGCGACGATGACCTCGGTGAAGATCTCCGCGACCTGCTCCGCCATCGAGACGGAGACCGGGCGGTTGACGGCGATCACCCCGCCGAAGGCGGACAGCGGGTCGCACTCGTGGGCCTTGCGGTGCGCCTCGGCGACATCCGAACCGGTGGCGATGCCGCACGGGTTGGCGTGCTTGATGATCGCGACGCAGGGCTCGGCGTGGTCGTACGCCGCCCGGCGCGCGGCCTCGGTGTCGACGTAGTTGTTGTACGACATCTCCTTGCCGTGCAGCTGCTCGGCCGCGGCGAGGCCCGTGCCGCTGCCGTCCGTGTAGAGCGCGGCGGGCTGGTGCGGGTTCTCGCCGTAGCGCAGCACGTCCGAGCGGGAGAAGGCGGCGCCGAGGAACTCCGGGAAGCCGCTGTCCTCTCCCGCCGCGTAGCCGGCGGCGAACCAGTTGGCCACCGCGACGTCGTACGCGGCCGTGTGCGCGAACGCCTCCGCGGCCAGGCGCTTGCGGGCGGCGAGGTCGAAGCCGCCGTCCTGCACGGCCTTCAGCACGTCCTCGTAGCGACCGGGGTTGACGACCACGGCCACGGAGGGGTGGTTCTTGGCCGCGGCGCGGACCATCGAGGGGCCGCCGATGTCGATCTGCTCGACGCACTCGTCGGGCGAGGCACCCGAGGCGACGGTCTCCCGGAACGGGTAGAGGTTGACGACCACGAGCTCGAAGGGGCGGACGCCCAGCTCGTCGAGCTGCTCGCGGTGCGAGTCGAGCCGCTGGTCGGCGAGGATGCCGGCGTGGACGCGCGGGTGCAGCGTCTTGACCCGGCCGTCCAGGCACTCGGGGAATCCGGTGAGCTCCTCGACCTTGGTCACCGGGACGCCGGCGGCGGCGATCCGGCCGGCCGTGGAGCCGGTCGAGACCAGCTCGACGCCCGCCGCGTGCAGGCCGCGCGCCAGCTCCTCGAGCCCGGTCTTGTCGTAGACGCTGACCAGCGCGCGGCGGATGGGCCGCTTCATACCTTCGGCGGTCACAGGATTCTCACCTTTCGTCCCTCTATGCGGTAGCCGTTGCGGGCCAGACGCCCCACGACATCGACGAGCAGCGTGCGCTCGACTTCCTTGATGCGCTCGTGCAGCGCGGATTCGTCGTCCTCGTCCCGGATCTCCACCACTCCCTGGGCGATGATCGGACCGGTGTCGACCCCTTCGTCGACGAAGTGGACGGTGCAGCCCGTCACCTTGGCGCCGTACGCGAGCGCGTCGCGGACGCCGTGGGCTCCGGGGAAGCTGGGCAGCAGGGCGGGGTGCGTATTGACGATCCGCCCGCCGAACCGGGCGAGGAACTCCTCGCCCACGATCTTCATGAAGCCGGCGGAGACGACCAGGTCCGGCTCGTACGCCGCGGTCGCCTCGGTCAGCGCCCGGTCCCAGGCGGCGCGGCCGGGGTGGTCCTTCACCCGGCACACGAACGTCGGCAGCCCGGCGCGCTCGGCGCGCTCCAGCCCCGCGATGCCGTCACGGTCGGCGCCGACGGCCACGACGCGGGCACCGTAACCCGCCGGGTCCGCGGCGACGGCGTCCAGCAGGGCCTGCAGGTTCGTCCCCGAACCGGAGACGAGCACGACGATGCGGGCGGGACGTACCGACGGCGGCTCCACGCTGGGGCCCTTTCTCGCGGGTGGTGCGGTTTGTATGGTCGTACGAGACGGAGGGATCGCCGTTTACGGGGGACTCTACGAAGCCGCCGACCGGCAGCAACGATACCGGCACACCGAACCGGCCCCACGGGACGGGGGCACGCCCGGGAGGTAGCGTCGGACCGGGCCGGACGGCGGCACGGGAAACCGGGCGCGTCACCGTAGGCTCGAAGGCGCAGGACGACGACCAAGGGGAAGACACACTCCACATGCCGGACCGACGCCGCGACGCGGCTCCCCACCCCCCGCTGCCCACCGACGCGCCGTCCGGCGCGGCCCGGGGGGAGGACGAACCGAATCCCTTCGCCGCCCCGCCCGCCGGCCGGCCGGACCGGCCCTGGCAGCCGCGGGGGTCCTGGGGACCGGGTTCCCGTGCGGGGGGCTTCGCGGGGGCGTCCGAGGAGGGCTCGGGGCCGGGATCCGGGTCCGGGTCCGGGTCCGGTGACGGCTCGGGGGGCGGTGACGGCTCGGGGGGCGGTTCCGGGCAGGGCGGCTCCGGCCAGGGCGGTTCCGGTGAAGGCGGTGCCCCGGGCGACGGCCGGCCGCCGGCGTGGGGCAGCCAGTGGAGCAGCCGGCAGCCCGGCCGCGACGGCGGCGGCTTCGGCGGCCCCCAGGGCGGCGGACCGAACCCCTCCGGCGGCCCCGGCGGCAACGGCGGACTGCGCTGGGACCCGACCGACCCCGCCCAGCGCCGCGCCCGGTACGCGCTGCTCGCCGGCATGTGGGGCTTCTTCTTCGCCCTCTTCAGCCTCCCGCAGGTGGCCCTGCTGCTCGGCGCGCTGTCCGTCTACTGGGGTGTCAGCTCGCTGCGCGCCAAGCCCAGGCCGCGCGACCCGGACACCCCTCCCCCGCCGCCGGGCGGCTTCCGCCCGCAGACCACGGCGGCGGTGAGCGGCCTGGTCACGGGCGGTCTGGCACTGGCGATCGTCGCGGCGACCTTCGCCTTCCACATCGCCTACCGCGACTACTACACCTGCGTCGACGACGCACTCACGCAGACCTCGCAGCAGGCCTGCGAGAACCAGCTGCCCAAGCAGCTGCGGCCGCTGCTCGGCAACCAGGAGTAGGCGCTGTCAGGGGCGGGGCGTTGTCGGTGCCCGGGTGCATGATCGGACCATGGCACAGACCGCACCGCTCTCCCTGCGCGAACTCGCCCACGAGCACCTCCCCGCCGATGTCGCCGAGCGCTGGGCCGGCCGGCTGCGGCCGGCCCTGTTCCTGACCGCCGCGGAACCCGGGGAACCCGCGGAACCCGGAGAACCCGGCGGCGCCGTCGTGGGCCGGCTCGGCGGGCTTCCGGAGCTGCCGGAGGACGTGGAGTGGCCGGTGTGGGAGGGGCACGGCCCGCTCTCCTTCGTCGCCTCCCTCGACTGCGCCGCGCTGCCCGCCGACGACCTGGACGTCCCGCTGCCCGACGGGGGCACGCTGGCCTTCTTCTACTTCGACGGCCGGATCGACGACGGCGACGCGCTGGTGTGGGCCAGGGACCCGGACACCTGGGCGGGGGCCCGCGTGCTCCACGTCCCGGCCGGGGTGCCCGTCGCCGAGCGCGCCGCGCCCGAGGGCCTCGAACCCTATCCCCGCGTGCCGTTGACGGCGCGGTTGCGGGAGACGGCGCCGGACCCCTACGGCCCGTTCGCCGAGGCCCAGCTGTCCGACGCGTTCATCGACGCCGTCCACGAGCACGCGGACGGCTTCGGCCACCGCGTCGGCGGGTACGCCGACCCCGTCCAGGGCGCGGTGGAGTACGAGGTCGCCGCCGGCGTGCTCGGCCCGGACGTCACCTGGGACGATCCGCGCCTGGCCGAGGAGGCGCGCGGCTGGACGCTGCTGGCCCAGTTCGACAGCGACCACAGGGCCGACATGATGTGGGGCGACTGCGGAGTCCTCTACTGGCTCATACGGCCCGAGGACCTGGCCGCGCTGCGCTTCGACCGCGCCCTGTTCACGTGGCAGTGTTCCTGAGATCGCTGTCCTCGGGCGGCTCGAAGTCGGTCATCAGCCCGCCGCCGGAATCCCTCAGCGCGGCCCAGCGTGCCTGCCGGGAGGCGGTGTCGCGCCAGTCCGGCGCGCCGGTCCCCTCGCGCCGTTTGCCGTTCCGGAAGCCGAACGCCGGCCCGACCTTCGTCCTGGCCGCCGCCGAGTGCCGGGCCCGGCGTCCCTTGCCGCCGCCGCTCCACCACGCCCGGCGCCCGGCCCGCGACGAACCGCCCGTGCCCGGGGACTCCGGCCCGGCGCCGTGCACGGGGCGTACGGGGAGGGTCTCCGGCTCGTAGAGGAGGGCGGGGTCGAGGCCGGGGTCGAGACCGGGGTCGAAACCGGGGGCGGGGTCGGGGAAGCCGAGGAGGAAGGGGGCCTCCGGGCCCGCGCCGGGGGCGCCGGCCACGGGAGGTGCGGGCCGGGCGAACGGTCCGGGCGCGTGCTGCGGGGCGGTGTGGTGCTCGTCGGCTTCGGGCTTCTCGGCGAGGGGGCGCGCTGCGGGCCGGGTCGCCGGGTCGTGCTCGCCGCCGGGGGCCGGGGCGGGGATGCCGTAGGCGGGGTCGGGAGCGGGATCCGGGTTGGGCGTGGGGTTGAGGT
Organism: Streptomyces sp. NPDC049577; assembly: GCF_040675635.1. Classification (NCBI taxonomy): domain Bacteria; kingdom Bacillati; phylum Actinomycetota; class Actinomycetes; order Kitasatosporales; family Streptomycetaceae; genus Streptomyces; species Streptomyces sp. NPDC049577. Next base: position 5,962 of record NZ_JBFAPH010000162.1, on the reverse strand, counting down.
CGAGGCAGTCGTCCGTAGCCGCCGCCCGGGCCGGGACGGGGTCCTCATACGGGTGCGCGAGCGCCTCCGGGGCGGCTTCCGCCGCCACGCCGTGGTCGGACGGTTCGGCCTCGGGCGAAGCCTGTCCCTCGTCCGGGGCCGCGGCGGCGTCGTGGCCCGGGTCCGCCTGCTCGTCCTGGGCGCGGTCGTGGGAGTCGGGTACGTCCACCGCGTTCTCCCCGGTGGTCACGCCGGTGGTCTCGCCGGTGCCGTCGTCCGCGCGGCTGCGCAGGCGGGGCAGGGGCGTCAGGCCACGGACCGGCGGCACCGCGGGTTCCTGGCGCTCCTGGCGCTCCTGATGCTCCTGATGCTCCTGGCGCGGCACTTCGGCGTGCGGCACGACGAGGCCCAGCCAGTGGGCCGTCGCGCGGAGCGTGGCGTGGGGAGCCCGTCGCCACCAGGGCGTGGTGGCGGACGCCGGGGTCACGGCGTCGCTCGCGGAGAAGGCCACCGGCGCGGCGGCCGGCGCCGGCGCGGCGGCCTCCGCCGGAACCGCGGCGTTGACCCGCAGCGTGTGGCGCAGCCAGTGCACCACCAGTGCGCCAGGGACCCCGATCGCCGCCGCCCAGGCCGTCGCGGCCTGGCCCGTGCGGCGGGACGGAGGGCCGAAGTCGGCGAGGGCGGCGTTGCCGAGCGCCCCGGAGGCGCCGTACGCCAGGAGCGTCATGACCGCACCGCAGGCCACGGCCGCGAGGGCGGCCGTCGCCATGGCCTCCCGGCGGCGCACCACCGTGGGCCACCGCGGCACCGAGGCGCAGGCGATCGCGAGGCCCGTGCCCAGCGTCAGCGCCGCCGCCCCGGCCATCGACAGGGGGCCGGCCGTGCCGGGCCCGGGCAGTGCGGCGAGGAGCGGGAAGCGGGGCAGCGGAGGGTGGCCCGCCGCACCGACCGGCGCGACGACGCTCCCCGCGCCGACCGTGAAGCCCGGCCCGAGCCCGTACGCCGCCGTCCACACCACCGCGTTCGGCAGCAGCGCCACGCTCAGCACGCCCACCGCGATCTGCCCGGCCCAGCCGTTCGAGAGCTGGTGGAACGCCTCCTGCACGGCCGCCGCGTGCACGGCCAGCGCGGCCGTGAGCAGCACGGCGGCGCCGCCCAGCAGCACACCCAGACCGGCCGCCGAGGCACGGAGCACGGCCAGGAGCCGGGGCCTGGGCAGCGCCCGCCGGACGAACACGGGCAGCGCGGCCCGCGCCCGCCGCACGAACGGCGGCGTCCCCGGGGCCGGACAGCCCTCGGCCGTCCACATGCCCAGCCCGATGAGCGCCCCCGCGAACAGCGGTACGTGCACCAGCCCGCTCAGGGGGTCGACGTGCATCAGCCCGGACACGCCGTAGAAGGCTGCGATCAGGGCGACCAGCAGATAGCCGCCGAGCGTGACGAGGAAGGCCTTCCCCGGCGTCGGCCCGTAACCCGGCAGCGGCGCGCCCGTGACCTCCAGGGGCGAGCCCTCCGGCGGGTCCAGGGCGTGCCGTCCGGCGCGGAAGAGCAGGACGGACGGCGTGATGGTGGCGAGCAGCGGCGTCAGCCCGAGGGGCGCGGGCACGCCGGTGAGCGTCTCGGTGCGCACCAGGTCGGCGCCGTGGGCCAGCAGCCAGACGTCGGCGGCTACGCGCAGCGCACCGGCCGGACCGCTGTCGGGGTACGGCGAGCAGATCCACAGCGCCAGCACGCCCACGACGAACGCCCCGAGCCCGAGGCCCGCGGCGAGCACCCCGCCGAGGAACGCCGTGCCCGTCCCGGACAGACCGCGTGCGAGGGACCGGGGACGGGGCGGCGGCGGGGCGCCATGATCGTCGTAGTGGGTCACGGAGCCATGCTGCCAATAACACGGCTTTCGTCGCGGTAGCAGCCAAATGTCCGTCGTGTCGTGTACACCAAGTGGACCGCGCGGGACCGCCCGGCCGGCCGGTGGGGCGCGGATACGGGCGTGGGCCCGCACCCCTCACGGGGTGCGGGCCCACGGGCCGGAGCGTCAGACCTTCCGGTCCTGGTCCGGTCTCAGCCGGCGAGCGCGGCGCGCGCGAGGCGAGCCGTCTCGGACGGGGTCTTGCCGACCTTCACACCGGCGGCCTCCAGGGCCTCCTTCTTCGCCTGGGCGGTGCCGGACGAACCGGAGACGATGGCGCCGGCGTGGCCCATGGTCTTGCCCTCGGGCGCGGTGAAGCCCGCCACGTAGCCGACGACCGGCTTGGTGACGTTCTCCTTGATGAAGTCGGCCGCGCGCTCCTCGGCGTCGCCGCCGATCTCACCGATCATGACGATCAGGTCGGTGTCGGGGTCGGCCTCGAACGCGGCGAGCGCGTCGATGTGCGTGGTGCCGATGATCGGGTCGCCGCCGATGCCGACGCAGGAGCTGAAGCCGAGGTCACGCAGCTCGTACATCATCTGGTAGGTCAGCGTGCCGGACTTGGACACGAGACCGATGCGGCCGGGCTTGGTGATGTCGGCCGGGATGATGCCCGCGTTGGACTGACCGGGGCTGATCAGACCGGGGCAGTTGGGACCGATGATGCGGGTCTTGTTGCCCTTGGCCTGGGCAAGCGCCCAGAACGAGGCGGTGTCGTGCACCGCGACGCCCTCGGTGATCACGACGGCCAGCCCGATCTCGGCCTCGAGGGCCTCGACGACCGCGTCCTTGGTGAACTTCTCCGGGACGAAGATGACCGTGACGTCGGCGCCGGTCTTCTCCATGGCCTCCTTGACGGAGCCGAAGACGGGGACCTCGGTGCCGTCGAAGTCGACGGTCGTGCCGGCCTTGCGCGGGTTCACGCCGCCGACGATGTTGGTGCCGGAAGCCAGCATGCGCTTGGTGTGCTTCTGGCCCTCGGAGCCGGTCATGCCCTGGACAATGACCTTGGATTCCTTGGTGAGGAAGATAGCCATGTTTCTGGTGACCTCGTCCCTTACTTAGCGGCCAGCTCGGCGGCGCGCTCGGCGGCGCCGTCCATGGTGTCCACCTGCTGCACCAGCGGGTGGTTGGCGTCGGTCAGGATCTTGCGACCCAGCTCCGCGTTGTTGCCGTCGAGGCGCACGACCAGCGGCTTGCTGACGTCCTCGCCCTTGGACTTGAGAAGCTCCAGGGCCTGGACGATGCCGTTGGCGACCGCGTCGCACGCGGTGATGCCGCCGAAGACGTTGACGAAGACGGACTTGACGTCCGGGTCGCCGAGGATGATCTCAAGACCGTTGGCCATCACCTCGGCGGAGGCACCGCCACCGATGTCGAGGAAGTTGGCGGGCTTGACGCCACCGTGGTTCTCACCGGCGTACGCGACGACGTCGAGGGTCGACATGACCAGACCCGCGCCGTTGCCGATGATGCCGACCTGGCCGTCGAGCTTGACGTAGTTCAGGCCCTTGGCCTTGGCGGCGGCCTCCAGGGGGTTGGCCGCGGCCTTGTCCTCGAGCGCCTCGTGCTCCGGCTGGCGGAACTCGGCGTTGGCGTCCAGGGACACCTTGCCGTCGAGCGCGATGACGCGGCCGTCGGCCACCTTCGCGAGCGGGTTGACCTCGACGAGGAGCGCGTCCTCGGCGATGAAGGTCTTCCACAGGGTCACGAGAACGTCGGCGACCTGGTCGGCGACCTCGGCCGGGAACTTCGCCTGGGCGACGATCTCGCGGGCCTTCTCGATGGTGACGCCCTCGTTGGCGTCGACCGGCACCTTGGCGAGCTTCTCGGGGGTCGTGGCCGCGACCTCCTCGATGTCCATGCCACCGGCGACGGAGGCCATGGCCAGGAAGGTGCGGTTGGTGCGGTCGAGGAGGTACGAGACGTAGTACTCCTCGGCGATCTCCGGAGCGGTCTCGGCGATCATCACCTTGTGGACCGTGTGGCCCTTGATGTCCATGCCGAGGATGTCCGTCGCGCGAGCGACGGCCTCGTCCGGGGTGGCGGCCAGCTTCACGCCACCGGCCTTGCCACGGCCACCGACCTTGACCTGCGCCTTGACGACCGAACGGCCGCCCAGTCGCTCGGTCGCCTCGCGCGCCGCCTCAGGCGTGTCGATGACTTCACCGGCCAGCACCGGTACACCGTGCTTGGCGAAGAGGTCCCTCGCCTGGTACTCGAACAGGTCCACGCGCGTCCGTCCCTTTTCCATGGATATCGCGGTTCGTTGTCTGCGCGGGCGTGCCGCGGTGGCAGCGTGAGGACGCGATCTATGACGAGGGCGGCACACGTGCGCGATACGCGGCATGTCCGTCTCGCAGGTTATCCCTGCCAGGGGGAGGACCCTAAATCGCAGGTCACACTCCGGCCGTGATTACGCTCACAGATCGCGACAGCGCCCGCACTCCTATGGATATACAGGGCGACGGGCGACACCGCCCCACATGCCGGTACGTCTGTCAGGTCAGAGCCTCGGATTGTCGGGGTCGGGCACCGGTATCGGGCGCTTCTCCAGGGCCGCCGCCATGACCTCCGGGAAGAGATCGGGGGTGCAGGCGAAGGCGGGCACGCCGAGGGCGGCGAGCGCCGCCGCGTGCTCCCGGTCGTAGGCGGGCGCGCCCTCGTCGGAGAGCGCCAGCAGGGTGACGAACTGGACACCGGCCGCCTTCATCGCCGCCACCCGCTTGAGCATCTCGTTCCGGATCCCGCCCTCGTAGAGATCGCTGATGAGGACGACGACCGTTTCGGCCGGACGGGTGATTCTCGACTGGCAGTAGGCCAGCGCGCGGTTGATGTCCGTCCCGCCGCCCAGCTGGGTGCCGAAGAGGACGTCCACCGGATCGGACAGCTGATCGGTCAGATCCACGACGGACGTGTCGAAGACCACCAGCCGGGTGTCCAGGGTGCGCATGGAGGCGAGAACCGCCCCGAAGACGGACGCGTGGACCACGGAGGCGGCCATCGAGCCCGACTGGTCGACGCACAGGACGACCTCCTTCTTCACCGCCTGCGCGGCCCGCCCGTGGCCGACGAGCCGCTCGGGCACGACCGTGCGGTGTTCGGGCAGGTAGTTCTTGAGGTTCGCCCGGATGGTGCGGTCCCAGTCGATGTCCCGGTGCCGGGGGCGGGCGACCCGGGCGGACCGGTCGAGCGCCCCGCCGAGCGTGGCCCGGGTGCGCGTGGCGAGACGGCGCTCCAGGTCCTCGACGACCTTGCGGACCACGGCGCGGGCCGTCCGCCTCGTGGTCTCCGGCATCGCCTTGTGGAGGGAGAGCAGGGTGCCCACGAGGTGGACGTCCGCCTCGACGGCCTCCAGCATCTCCGGTTCCAGCAGCAGGGCCGACAGCCCGAGCCGGTCGATGGCGTCGCGCTGCATCACCTGAACGACGGACGCCGGAAAGTACGCGCGGATGTCCCCCAGCCAGCGGGCGACCCGGGGCGCCGACCCGCCGAGCCCGGCCTCGCGCCGGCCGTCCCGGCCCCCGTCCGGATCCCCGCCCCGGTCGCCGCCCGGCCCGTACCCGCCGTACAGCGCCTCCAGCGTGCGGTCCATGGCGGCATCGGCCCCGCCGAGCGTCCCCTGGCCGCCGGGCTCGCCGGCCGCGTCACCGCCCTCGGCACCCAGCACCAGCCGCCACCGCCGCAACCGCTCGGCGGACGTCGCCGTCATCATGCCGTTCCCCCTGTCGCCGCCTGGTGTGCGAATTGCGATGCGTGTGCCGGTGCGTGGTCCGGGGCCTGGTCCGGTGCGCGGTCCGCCGGGTCGTCCGGGGCGCGGTCCGGGGCGGGGTCCGCCTGGTCGTCCGGGGCGGGGTCCGGTGCGGGGTCGAGGCCCAGCAGCAGCCGCATGACCGGCAGGACCGCCGCCGCGCGCTCCGGGTCCGGCGCGGGGCCGAAGCCGGGGGCGGACCCGCCGCCGGGCGTCGCGCGGACGTCCGGCGCGTCGTCCCGGCCGACACGGCGGGCCGGGGCGGATGTGCCGCGACGCCTTCACCGGGCGCGCGCTGCGGGCCATCCGGCATCCGCACGCGG
>NZ_JBFAPH010000161.1:0-14736 GCF_040675635.1 Streptomyces sp. NPDC049577 | reverse complement strand
GGACTTGGAGCCGGAGGACGGCGTATGCCTCGGTGAGTACCTGGGGGGCGCGGGAGTAGGCGTCACGGAAGGTGAAGGGCGGTGGTGGAACGGGGATGTGACCTCGCTCCGCCCCGAGGGCGAAGTCCCTTGCGCGCTTTGCGGCCATATCCGCTGTCCTTCTCATCTCGTGCAGCACCGCACCGGTCTCCGGGCGGTCGGTGGTGGGGCTCTTGCCGAACACAGGCGACGGGTCGGGCAGGGGCCCGTCCGGGGCGGGACCCCACAGCTGGTCGATGCTGTAGCCGGACATGTGACTGAGCACTCGGCGAGCATCCTTCTGCGGGAACCGGCCGTTGTAGAACCACGCTTCAAAGGTCTTCAACGCGGGCTCCAGGCTCCGCAGACCCGGGTCCTGCTCAAGCTCCGCCAGCTCCTGAGCAGCCTTTTTGAAGCGCGGCAGGAACGCGCGGTAGTCCTGGAGCCCGCCTTCTTCGAGCAGGCGCCTGAACAAGGTGCCCATTGCACCCCCTCGTCCCATGTATCCGGTAGATCCGTGCCCCAGACGGTAGAGCGACTCCCCATGAAGTTGCCCTGAAATTCGGGGCTTTAGCGGTTTCGAGGAAAGTCCGAGGGAAGTCCGAGGGCGGCCCTCGGAATTCCGGCGAAGGGCGAGGGCGGAACGGGGATGGAGACGGTCGCCTCCCCTCGCCAGGCTCTTCCCTATCCCTTCCGGAGATCGCACCTCCGGATACACGTTCCTGACCAGGGAGTTACCCATGGCGTCCTCGGTTCTGTCATCCAGCCCCAGGCACCACGCGGGACGACGGGCTTCCTCGACCGCTGCCCCGGTCATGGAGCGAGAGAACCAACCGCCCTGCCAGCGCCTTCCCCCGGTCCGTCTGCCACCGGCGTTGTGCAAGCGCCCCCGCATGTCCCCCGACCGGCTCGTGGCCTCGGGCGTTACGCCCTCCAGGGAAGCAGTACGTGACGCACGGCTGGCGGCCAGAGCACTCCTTGAGCAGTGGGGCATCGACGACGAGGCGGTCTTTCGAGCCGAGCTGATCACCGGCGAACTGCTGGCCAACGCGCTTCAGCACGCGAAACCGCCGCACGGAGAGCAGATCGGCCTTCACCTTGCCATGGGCCACGGGGAGCTCCTGATCGAGGTCGACGACGGCGGGGCCCCCAGTGCGCCAGCCGTCCGGCACACGAACGACGATCGGTCGGAATGCGGGCGGGGCCTTGCGCTTGTCGAGGGCCTGGCGACGTGGGGGTACCGGACCCTGCCGGGTGGGCGGCGGTCCATCTGGGCCCACCTCCCGGTTCAGGAGACGGGAGCATGCCGGTGACGTTACTCGCGGCTCCCGCAGCACGCGGCCGACTCGCTCACCACCTTGTCGATCTCAGGCAGCCCGACCTGGTCCCCGACATCCAGCGGCGGTTACAGGAGAGCGGCTTGGTGGTCGTCGAGGGGCTGACGACACCGGAAGCCGTCGCACGGTTCGCGGACCGGTTCATGTGCCGCAGCACAGGCGTTGACGGGCACGGGCTGCACGAGATCCAGCCAGCCGGTCGGCACGTACTGCGGGCGGATGCAGTGGACCGGACCCGGGCTCCGATGCGCCTGCACACCGCCGGCGCCCAGCTGAAGCACCCGCCCCGGCTCATGCTCATGGTGTGCGCCCGCCCGGCCGACACCGGGGGCGACACGCTGCTGGTCGACGGGCAGGACTTGCTGTCCGAACTCGCCCGTCGCCGCCCCGGCGACCTGGGCCCGCTGACACGACGGCGAACGGTGCACACGGCCCCCGGGGTCTATGCGCCGGTCTTCCGGATCTCGCGGGCCGGCCGCTGTATGCTGCGCCTGCCCTCCGGCCCGGGGATCACCTGGAGCCCGGCTGCACGAAGGCGCCTGCTGAACCTGGACGTGGCCATCGAACGGACCCGCCGACGGCTGACCCTGGGGCCCGGGAAGGGCTACCTGCTGGACAACTGGCGCTGGGCACATGGCCGGTTCGACTTCACCGGAGAGCGGCTGCTGTACCGCGTCGAGGGGCTCCCAGGTTCCGGATGCCGGCCGGATTCCCGACCTGGGTGGAGGCACCGTGAGTCCCCACCGCGGACAGGAGCGGCAGGCGTTCCAGGCCGCGCTGGACAGCCCGTGCGTCGTGGACACCGGCACGTTGCGGTGGATCAGTCTCGCGCTGCGCCGGGGCCCGTCCGAGCCGGCTTCGCCCACGCCGCTGGTGATCAGTCCGCCGCCGGTGCCCCGCGCGCCGGCCCCGGTGATGGCGTGGTCGGGGCGGTGGCACGCCCGCCCTCGGCGACGCCATCGCGGCGAACCGGCTCCCCGCAGCCTTCTCGCCGTGCTCGTCCTCGTGTTTGCCCCGGCGGCCGGCGCCGTCGGCGTCCTCGTGGCGCTTCTGCGCTGATTCCCGTCTTCGGCCACCTGCGTGTGGCCGCTGCTGTGTCCGCCCGGAAGACCCAAGTCCCGCCCCTGCTCGGCGGGGCCCGAACCACCGGGCGGCTTCTTCCCTTACTCACGTCCTTTTCGGAGTACGCGATCGTGATCCCCTCCTACCCGCCCAACCTCACCCCGCCCTCACAACCACCGCCCACGCCCACCCCGCCGGGTCTGGAGTCGGTGTCCTTCTCCCAGCCCGCCGCGTCCCGCGTCCACGACCGGCTGCTCGGCGGAAAGGAGAACTACCCGGCCGACCGCGCCTTGGTGGAGCGCATCCTGAAGGTGGACCCATTGGCCAGCTCGGCCGCGCACGCCCACCTGCGGCACCGCCAGCATGTGGTGGACTACCTCGCCGCGCGGGGCCTCCAGCAGTTCGTGGAGATCGGGTGCGGCTACCCTCATCAGCCCTACGTCCACGAGATCGCCCAGCAGCACGGGCCCGTACGCGTCGTCTACGTCGACGCCGACGAGGTCGTCATCGCGCACGCCGCTGTCCGCATGGCCGCTGAGCCGCCGTCGCGCACCGCGCACGTCCAGGCCGACTTCGCCGCCGGCGGTCTCCTAGCCGACCCCCGGGTGCGCCGTGTCATCAACCTGCGGGAGCCGATCGCGGTGCTGCTCCACCAGGTCCTGCACTTGATCCCCGGCCCCCTCTTCCCCCTGATCCACGACCTGAAGGCAGACCTGCCGGTGGGCAGCGCCCTGTCGATCACCCACCCCACCGGCGACTTCCACCCCCGCCACGTCCGGGCTGCCTGGGAGTGCACCCAGGCCGGCGTGCCAGTGTACCTGCGCAGCGGCGGCGAGGTCCGCAACCTGGTCCGCGGCTGGGAGCTGGTCGAGGGCGGCATGGTGCCCACGACGTGCTGGCCCGGGCGGGGCCCCACGAAGGAGGACCGGCTCGCCTCTGGTGCGCACGCGGTCGTCGCGATCAAAAGCTCCCAGGAGGCGTCGTGACGCCGGTGAGCGTGGTGGTGGCGGTGCGTGGCAACGCCTGGGGGCTTCGCCCCTTGATGCGGGGGCTTGCCCGGCAGGAGTTCGTGGGCCGGCTGGAGGTGGTGGTCGTCGACAACCACGACCAGCCCACGTTGTCGTCCTCGTCGTTCGTGGTGTGGTCGGCGCAGGTGCAGCTGGTGAACGAGCCGCGCCCCGGACTGTCGTACGCCCGCAACACGGGCATTCGCCACGCACTCCACCCCATCGTGCTGGTCGCCGACCCGGGGATGGAACCCGACCCGGACTGGGTGCGAACGATGGTGAACACGCTCGAATACGGCGGGGCACAGCTGGTGAGCGGCCGTGTGGAGCTGTCGACCGAGTCCGGTGACCAGCTGCCGTCGGCTCTGGCCGAGGTGTTCGTGTCGGCATCGTGGCCGCAGGTGGTGAACGAGGCGGCCACTCCCTGGGATGTCGCCGGCTGCTCTCTGGGCATGCCCGCGCCGGACCGCCGGGAGCCGCCTCAGTTCGATGCGCACCGCACCGGCCTGGACCTCGCGCACCGGCGCTGCGGCGCCGTCGAGCTCGCCACCCGACTGCGGGCTACTGGCGACCTCGTGCACATCGCCCCCCAGGCTGTCGTGCGCCGGGAACTGCACCCCGAAGACCTCACGGTGATGAACGTGTGGGCGCGGGCCTGGTGGCGCGGGGCCCTGGCCGGCCGGTGGCGGCACGTCCCCGCCCCGGAAAAGCTGGCGCTGCCCCTGGGCTGGTGGCGCACGTGCGTCGGCTGGCTGGCGCTCGTGGCCGTCACCGCTCAGCGATGCGCCCACTGGACCGTGCGCCTGCGCCCCGGCAGGCGTGGTCGCGCTGCGACCCCCACCGGCCGGCATCCGGCCGCCGTTTCCGGCCGTAGTGAGGAGAGGCCCTGATGTCCCAGGATCCCCCGGAGTTCCCGCCGTTGTGCGGTGACCTGTTCCTTCCCCTGGTCGACCGGCTCGACGACGACGAGCTCGGTCAGCTCAGGGCAGCACCGATCCTCCCGCCCGAGCAGCGCGTGGCGATCACGATGCTCGCCCTGGGCGACAGCCAGCATCACGTGGCCCTCGACCTGGACCTCGGCCGGCCACGGCTCCAGGAGCTGCTGCGCTCCGCCGCCCGCCGCCTGCGGCCCCCAGGCGGCAACGCCGTCCCTGCCCTCGTCAACGCCGCCTACAAATACGAGGTGCTCCCGGCCCCTGCTCCGGAGAAGGCAAAGGCACCTGAGTTGAAATCGGCCGAGTGGGAAGTCCTGCACGCCCACACCATCGGGCTGTCGCTGCGCTCCCTGCAGCACTCCCGCGGCAGGCGACGCCATGAGGTCGGCACCGCCCACCAGTACTTGCTGGCGAAGCTGCGCGCCCACACCACCGCCCACGCCGTCCGGCGCGCCTGGGAGTTCGGCATCTTCGGCTGCGTGCCGCACAGCATTGTGCCGGGGGCATCCGGCTCCGTCGCCAGGAGAATGCCGTGGGATTGAGAGGTGGCTTCATCAACCCGTACGCGGCCCATGAAGAGGCACAGGAGTACGCCCGGTTACACGGCCGGCCCGTGGTGTCGATAGCCGGGGTGGTTCGCGTGCGGTGCGGGGTGGACTGGGGCGCGGTCCGCGTCGGGCCCGCCTTCGGCCAGAGGGCCTTGGAAGCACTCGGCCCCGAGGCCGGCCCGGTGCTCGCCAGCACGTACGCCAGTCACTGGACGTTCTTCATCGATCGCGGCGCGGCCAGCGGTTGGGATCTGCTGGGGCGAGGTGTCCGGCTGCTGCGGCCGGGCACCGTCATCGAGCTGCCGCTGACCGCCAGGAGGTCCTCCACCCGTGATGTGCGGTGGGTCGTCCCGCCCAGACCCGACGGCTGGACCGACCCCCACCAGCTCTATGAGGCCCTCGGCGGTACGGCGCCCCCGCCGCCCGCACGAACACCGCCCGCCCGGAAGAAGCCCTCGAAGACGCTCCTCAAGCAGGCGGCGGCGCAGCGTTGTGAGGGGTGTCACCCGGCCGTTCGCAAAGCCTCTGCCACCCCGGCCCGGCAATCCCTGGGCCGGGGTGGCGGCCGACTGTTTCCGTCAGCAACGCAATCCCCTGATCGGGTGAGCGGCCACGCCCGAGTGAATCGCACACCGCCCGCCGGCCCGCCTGCCCTGCGATCAAGGGCCGGTTGACGGTCGAGCGTGTCGCACTGGCTCGCCGGATCCGTGCCGAGGCCCGAGGCGCAGTCGGCGGTCGCGGAGGCGTTCTTGCGGCTGCTCGGCCGCCCCGTAACATGCGCGAAGATCGGCTGGGCCAACGTGGAAAGGACGGCCCTGGCAACACGCGACGTGGCACATAACGGATCGGGTGGAGGCGGCGCGGGCCGGGCGCACAGTGCAAATCGGCCAGTCTGACGTCGAGACCGTGCGTACCATGACGCACATGGTCGCCGACATCCTGGACCAGGTAGGGGCCGGGCACGCACGCCCGATGGCGGCGGTGCCCCTGGTCAATACCGCTGGCCCTACTTGCGCGCGAGCGGCTCGGACAAGGTCACAGGGGAGATGCGGGCCGCCGTCGCCGACTTCGTGTACCTCACGGGTTGGATGGCCATGTGCGAGAACCAGCAGGGGCTCTGGCAGAGGTACTACCCGCGGGCGCTCGAACTCGCCGGCGCCGCCGAGGATCACGTCACCTACTGCCGGACCCTGCGCGGTATGAGCTTGCAGGCCTCCCACCTCGAACACGTCGCGCAGAAACCCAACGGCCGCCCACGCAAGACGCTCGGCTGGGATACACCAGCCGAGCGTCTTGCGTGATCTACTCACCACCTGAGCCAGGAAGTGTTGCAACGACCGCTAGAACGGAAGGTCCGGCTGGCAGGGGCCGCTTAGTGCGTGACGTCAAAGGTCGGAAGGTAGACGCTGGCCGGTTTCGGCGTCGTAGGCGATCCCTGTCGGCGACAGGCGGACTGTCTGGGTGGATGGCTTCGTGCCCTCGTGCCAGCTTTTTCCGCCGACCGTCGCACGAACGGTCACGTCGGCGAGCGGGTCCTTGACCGGCACGGAGATTTCAGGGTCCTTGGGGAACCACTTGTCATCCCCACGCGTGCTCTGCGCGCTCTGGCCTGATGTGGCGTCGATGCGCAGGAATTTGGCGTTGTCGTCGAAGTACGACCGTAGTTCCACTACGACGTGGGCCCTGTCGCTGCTCCAGTGGGCGACGACGTCTGCTTTGACGCCGTCGATGTGGAGCGTGGCGCCGGATCTTCCCTTGTACGCGGCGGCCTTCGTCTGGCTTTGCTGGGGCGGCTTTTCGTCTTGAGTGTGCTGCCACAGGTACGCCCCTGCGATGCCCAGGATTGTGGTTGCAGCGATGTAGGGCCAGGTGCGCCGACGCGGTTGTGTGCGTTCGCTGCCTGTCGAGGTGGGCATAGGTGTGGGTGTGGGCGGCTGAGGCGTGCTGTGCCATGCCGGTGCTGCGGTGTCGCCGGTCGCCGGTTGTTGTTGCCACCATTCCACGTCTTTGCCCATGCGGGCGACGGTAGTGCGGAGCTGGGCTGCTCGATCGGGGTTGCCGCACAGTTGTGCCAGCTGGGCCTGGGTCACGAGCCAGGAAATGGCCTGATCCGAGTTGATCCCGTGAGCGGTGATGTCCTCGCGTTCACCGATGGCCGCCATCTGCGCGGCCTCGTTGCAGCGGCCTTCCCGCGCGGCTTGGAGGACATCCTGGTGGCGGGTGTCGATGACGGTCACAGGCATCTCCCAGTCCCAGTCATCATCGTCTTCGGTGGTGTCCTGCTCGATGGGTATCTCCGTGTCCGCCAGGAGGTCGCCGTTGCCATGGTCCACATCGGCGTCCGTGCCGGTCTCGGCGGCTGGTTCGGCGTCGATGGCCGCTTCGACGGCTACGGCCTGCTGGGCTTGCCGGCGCCGCGCGGAGGTATCGGTTAGTCGGGCCTCGTCCTCGCTCAGCATGGTCTGGACGACGTCGACGTAGGCGGGGCCGACCTTCCACACCGCCTGTCCAGGGTCCAGTGTCGGGATTTTGGCGATGGCCCAGTCGGGCAGGCCGAGCAGCGCGCCGACGATGGATGCCTCCTCCGGGCCGAGGCGTCCGACGTGGGCGATCTCGCACAGGCGCGCCAGGTCCTGCGCCCGGCCGTCGCCCAGATCGGACAGCGTGTGCATCACCACGTCCATGGATAGGGCGGCTTTGCGGCTGTTCTTCAGCAGGCGCTGGATCAGCTCGGCAGTGGCGGGGGAGAGTAGGATCTGCCACGCCTCTTCCAGGACGAGGTGCCGGTGCACGGCGGTGGACTGCCGCAGCCACACGTGCTCAGCCCAGCAGGACACTGCCGCCATGAGCGAGGGGATGGCGGGACTGTTGCGGTCCAGGCCGGAGAAGTCGAAGCTCAGGATCGGCAGGTCCGTCTCGGGCAGGGCCGCGTCCTGGCCGTCGAACAGGCCGCGCAGGCTGCCTTCGGTATAGCGGGACAGCGCGATCGCGGCGCCCTCGCCCCACTCGGTGAGCTTCGCCGCCGGCCACCTGCCGTCTTCGGGGCTCACCAGCGCGCCCACCAGTCCGTTCAGCGAGGTCGCCTTGGGGTGGTTCAGAGCGTGCTGGAGGGCGTGGGCGGCCTGGTGGCTGAGCGCGGCGGGTTCGACGGCGGTGATTAGCGAGCGGACCAGCTGCTCGCGGACCTCGGGCGGGAACATGTCAGAGCAGGGATTGAGGGTGAAGGTGCCGGCTTGGATGACCCGGCCGCCCAGCTCGCGCACGAGCGGCGCCCACTCCCCGCCGGCGCTGTCCTCCCCGAAGGAGTCGATGACCACGGCCTGGTGAGCGTGTTCGAGGATTTCCCGGCGGATGCGCACCTTCGCCGTCGTGGACTTACCGGAGCCCAGGCCGCCCAGGCCGAGACTGTTTGTGGACGGCAGGATGGCGGCTTCCGCGAGGACGGGGGAGAGGTGGAACGGGCGGCCGTCCAGCAGGGACCGCCCAATCGGGATGCCGGGGAACTGGGCGCTGGAGGCGACGAGCGGCGCCGTGATCGCGGCGTGGGTGGAGGGTAGACGGATCACAGGATCGCCCCTTTCCTGGTGGAGGCTCCGTGGGGGGTGGTCATCACGTGGGCGCGGTGCTGCTGGCCCGGGAGCCAGTCGAGGCGTATGCGGTGCCGGTCGGCAGCGAGCGAGGCCTGCCAGCGGGCTTCCGAGACGGTCTTCGGGCACTCGCCCCACACCGTCAGGCAGGCGTCGAGGTCCACGAGGGTCGCGCCCTGGACGAGCGCGCCGTGCGCGGTGCTGGAGGCGATCTCAAGAGCGTCCTGCTTGACCTTGTCGGTGGTGAACGCCTGAGCAGCAGCGCGCTGCCATTTCGCCGACCGGCGGGACTGGCCCGCTGGCAGCGGCCGGTAGAGCACCGCAAGGGACCGGTCGGTGTCCTGGCCCAGCAGCAGCCGGGGCATGAGGTCGCCGTCACTCTCCTCGGGCCATGCGGTGATCCGCGCGGTCGAGGCGTACCGGCCATCGTCCAGAGCCACCCATCCGGGGCCGCGGTCGGTCACGGCCGGCATCGGCTCAGGGGTGATGGGGGTCAGGGCGCCCAGCGCCGCGAACTCGCCTTCGAGAGTTTCGAGGATGCGGGCCCCCTGGCCGAGTCCCTTGGGGATATGCACGGACACCGTTTGTGTGTGGCCGGTGTACTCGCCCACCGTGGCGTGGTGGGTGACGTGGACCTGGATCCCGGCGGTGCGCGCCTGGCCGCCGGCGAACGCCAGGGCGCGTGAGAACGCGTCGTGGAACGCCGCCCTGCGCAGTGGATCCTGCATGGTGCCGTGATCCGGGTACAGCGCCCAGGTCCTGGTCGCTCCCGGCTGGGCGAACACCGCGTCGGGCGCGGTCTTCTCCCGCAGATGCCGGTAGCCGACGGCCGCCCAGCGGGCGATCGAGCGCGGCCCCGGCGTCAAGTTGAGCACGGCCGCAGCTGCGCCCACCGCGCCGAAGGTCCACGCGGGCGGCGGGGTGATCATTGCTGACACCAAGATGGCGCCCCCGACCCCGGCGTTGGCCTTCGTCAGCAGGGTCTCGGCAGGGCTCAGCCCGCGCTGCACACCGGGCACGCGGTAGCCAGGGATCAGGGAGTACACGGAAATAGCCTCCAAGAGGATGGGCCGGTAGGCCGTTGTGCGCCTGGGGCCCCGGCGTCCGCTGCGGCCGCTGGAAGGCGGGAACATGAACGCCGGGGCCAGGCACAGGTCGTCCTAGGGGGTGGGCGGCCGGTTGGCCGGCCGCGGCCTCGGCGCCTGGGACTGCCGACGGGATCCCGAGGCCCGGGGGGTGGATTCCGGGGTCCGGGGGGTGGGTGTCTGGGCCCGGCCGGTGGCCGGCGCCTGAGGTGAGGCGGCTGCTCGCGCTTGCTGGCGCGCCTGGGTGATCTGTGCTGTGCGGGCCGCGCGTTCCCGGACCTGAGCGATGGTGGACTCTGTGGTCAGCTGTCCCGGGCGCTGCTGCTGCTTGACGCCGTAGGCGGCGAACAAGACGCCTCGGTCCTTGTGCAGTGCGCGGCCGGGCGTGTCCACCGTGCGCAGCCCGCGCGCGGCGTTCTCCTGCTCGTAGACATCTGGCACGCCGGCCCGCACGACCGCCCGCGCCAGCGGATTGTCCGTGTGGCGCTCCACCACGTTGCGGACGGCTCCCGCCACCTTGGGGCCGAAGTAGGGAACACCGTGGAAGATCATCCGCAGCATCAACGCGTCCGCAGCGACCAGCAGTACGGTGTCCACGACAAGCGAACCCTTGGCCAGCTCCACGAAGGGGGAGACCAGCAGCAGGGCCATGGGGGCGAACATCAGCCCCAGCAGCCGCATCATCCACTGCTTGACCGCCGTCGTGTCACCGCCGCGCGCCAGCGACGCCAGCACCAGCGGAGCCATGCACACGAACACCAAGATGCCGAGCTGGCGCGTCATGAACACCAGCGCAGCGAACCCCAAGGCCACCACGAGCGCGGCGGTGATCAGCAGGATCGCCAGCGGGTTCCCCGAGTCCGCTGCGTGCTTGAGATCAGCGGGGATGACACCGAACAGCGTCGAGGCGTCGCTGTCGAACGCGGCCCTGAACGCCTCGCTCACGGCTTTGTTCAGCAGCATCACGATTCCCGGCACCGATGCCATGCCGGCGACGGCCGCGAGCGTCCACCCGGTGGAAGCCCCCATCTGCTTCAGACGGGGCGCGCCCTGCCAGGCGGTCAGGGCGCATACAACGACCACGCAGACGAAGACGGCGATGGCGAGGTGCTGGCCGAGCCACAAGAACGGCTCGTACAGCACGCTGTCGGACTTCTCCGGCGCCCAGGCGTGCTCCGGCGCAATCAAACCTTTGAGCTTTTTGATGAGGGTGTTGGCGAGGTCCATGACGTGCTGCGAGGCGCCGTGGGTGATACCACCTTCCCCGCCACCCCCGGATTTAGGGGGCGGGTGGTCCGTGCCCTGCTCGCAGTACTTCCGGGCCTTGCCTTTGATGAGAGCGCAAGGGTTTTTGTCCGGCATGCGGATCAGCTCTTGGCGTTGGTGACGGTCGAGAAAAGCGTGTCGCCGTAGAGCGCGAGGATGACGGCGACGAACAGGGTGCCGACGGCCATCGACCCCTTCTGCAGGGCGCTCTTGGGGTCGTTGGAAAGCTGGAGCAGCATGCGGACGGCGATCACGGCGATGACAGCTGCGATGCCCTTGGTGACCAGACCACCGCCGGTGAGTCCGATGGTGTCGAAGAAGTCCTTGAATCCGCCGCTCATGTCGATCGGCTTGGCGAGAACGGTGAAGTTGGGCATGTGTCAGGCCTCCTTGTTGTGCGGGGAAGTGGGGCGGGCGACGGCGAACCGGTCGCTCATCGCGTCCATGGGATCAAAGCGGACGTCAGTGCCTGGCCGGGGAGCATCGATGATCCAGCCTCCGCCGACGTAAATGCCCACGTGGTGCAGGCTGGTTGGGCTGCTGCCGTAGAAGACGAGGTCTCCGGGCTTTTCCTGTCCGGGTTTGACGGGCTCAGATGCGGCGTACTGCTCCGATGCCGTACGCGGCAGGGCGATACCAACCCGCGCGTATGCGTAAAGGGTGAGCCCGGAGCAGTCGAAACCTGCCACGGACGATCCGGAGCTGCCATTGGGTGAACAGCACGTACCTGTCGTCGGGCCGCTCTGGCTGCCTCCGCCCCACGAATAGGGGGTGCCGATCATGTCTTGTGCCGCGTTGACCACCTCGGCTGCCTGCGCCGTGGTTGTGGTTTTCCCGCCCGGTGACGGCTGCTTGGCGAGCGCCTTGATGGACCGAACGTAGTCCTGCGTCTCCTTGATAGGAGGGATACCGCCGGACTCTATGACGCGGCCGCTGCCGGCATTGTAGGCGGCGAGCATGTTGCTCTCTTTGTCGCCAGGAACATTTTTGACGTCGTTCGCGATCGAGCACAGGTACCGAGCAGCTGACGGGATCGCATCCTCGGGATCCCACACATCGCGCTTACCGTCGCCGTTCCCGTCGACCCCTTCGGTCTCCCACGTCGACGGCATGAACTGCGCTATGCCCTGCGCACCGACCGGCGACGAGACTTTCGGATCGAAATTTGATTCTGTTTCAAGAAGCGCGGCGAGCAGGTTCGGCCTGATTTCAGGGCAGGTGTTTCCTGCCTTCTCTATCAGGCCCTTGTACTGGCTGGGGACGGACAGGCTAAGCGCTGCCGCTCCGCTGCGTATGGGGTCGTCGAGGACGGCCTGGACGAGCGCGGCCGCGATGACGGCCGCGGTTGCTCCCACACCGATCGCCACTGCCGTGGTGGTGCGCAACGCTCCTCCTCCCTCTCTTGGGGTGTTTGACTGTTTGTGCAGGTCAGATCCGCCACCCATGACCGCCACCGGACCGCCCGGTCACCGCCACCCACCGTGGCGGTGACCGCCACCCGGCCTGTGGGGTGGCGGTGGTTCGGCGGTGGGCTGGCGGTGCCGGGTGGCGGTCATGAATCGGACATAAGGGCTGCGGTGAGGTCGGCGAGGTGGTAGCCCCGCACGCCCTTCGCGCCCTTGCCGGCCGGAACACCGAGCAGCCGGGACAGCTTTTTCCCTCGGTCTGCCGGATCCGTTTCCGTGATCCCAAGGGCCGGAGCCAGATCCGCGGTGGGCATGAAGTCCAGGCCCTTGCCCTGCATGAGGTCGACTGCCTGTTTGAGCGGAGATACCGGTACCCGTTCGAGAGCTTTCTGTTGACGGTCGTGAACTTCGTCAACAACTTGCCAGATGAATTCATCCGTGAAGTTGAATCCCCGAACGAGGGTGGAAAATCCGTGCGCGAAAAGCACACCCTGACCCTTGATGGTGGAATCAAGGAGTGCCGGGCTGATCGGGGCGACTGTTTCGAAGTACGTGTCGCCGAGGGCGACTTTCGCGGTTCCTTCAGAGGCCACGTACAGGCACATCCGGTACAGGAACTGATCCCGGACCATGACCGGGATGGCGTTCTGCGCCGGACGCTGCGTCAGCATGACGGTAGAAATCCCCGATTCCAGAGCCTTCGCAACCAACGACCGCGCCTTTTCCGCCACCCTGCGCGCCCTTTCCCTTCCGGCAGATGTTCCGTCGTCGGCGAAGAAGTCTGCTGCTTCATCGACAATGAAGAACACCGGCTTGAACGTTGGGACGGACCTCCGGTGGCGGATGGCTTCCTGGATCTTTGCGTAACGCCTCTCCACACGGCCATTCAGCTCATCGAGCATGTCTTCCATGACAGCGGGGGCGTCGGATGCCTCGTAGCGGACGGCGATTTTCTCGAACCTGGTCAGCCCGCAGTGTTTGCCGTCGAGCAGGTACAGGTCGAAGTCGCCGTAGGCGATCAGCAGGCAGGTGATGAGCCCGTTGACCAAGGTGGTCTTGCCCATCTGCGTCATGCCGCCGACTAGCAGCGAAGCTTTGTCGAACGTCGGCACACCGGCGAGTTCGCCGATGACGTCATGCCCAAACGGGACCCCGTCGAACGCCGCAATCTCGTGCCGGGTCGGCGCCGGGAAAGGGCGGCTGAAAGGCGGCGAATCCAGCACCAGCAGCTGCACCCGGCGCTCATTCTGCCGGCTGCGTTCGAGCTTGGTATGCAGCCGGGTGACGCCGAACATACCGGCGACGGGCCCGAGTCTCTTTTCGACGTCCGCGTACGTACGTCCCTTGGGCACCAGGAAGTCGTAGCGCTTGCCGGTGCGGACTGGAGTGATAGTGACCTCGTCGGCGCGAATCACTTCGCCCTTACCGATGACGCCAGCGGTGGTGAGCGCCGCAGTCAGTTCCGGGTGCGCGGTTACGGCCTCGACGACCTCCTCCACCGTGTTGGTGGCCGTGCCGGGCGCCTCGTGCGAGCACATCACCGCAGGCTGTTCCTCGCGGGCCCACAGGCGTTTGACGCCCGTTCGGATCCGCCAGGCCAGGTAGCCGAGCGCCACCAGCGCTCCGGCAGTGAGCAGCACCGTGGCCGGCCAGGACAAACCCAACTTGGCCTTGATAGCGGCCAGGATGCCGAAGACGATGACGAGACCGCCGATCGCGCCCGCGGCCTGGCCGTAGGCGTCCTCACCGGCCTGGCCGGTTTGCTGCTTCCTCTTCGCCAAACCCCCTCCTTCTGTGATCGTGGGCACGCGATAGTAACCGAACGCTCGTGCTGTTTTCGTCTGAGTTCTGGTGCTCGACGGGTCTGCTCCCTGGGTCTGCGCACGGCACGTGCGCTCGCCAGGTCACTCACCGGGTCTGCTCCCGTGACTGCGTGACGTGCTTCCGGCAGTCGCAGCAAGGGCCAGCCCGCGTCGTTGCTGGCTGGCCCTCACTGGTGGTGCCGGACACCCGGTTTCAGGCGGCCGCGTCCTCCTCGCACTCCTCGCCCTCGCCGTTCTCGTTCGTCAGCAGCGCTCCCCAGGCGTGGCGGATGCGCTCCTCGCTGCCGGTGAAGCCGGCACGGCGGAAGGCATCGCGGGCCTGGCGGTAGGACATCGGCGGATCGTCGCTGTAGCGCAGACAGCGCAGCACGACATCGAGCTGCCGACCGGTCAGCTGCTCGCCCGGTTCAGGAACCGGCACGCCCGCGACGGCCGCGAGGTCCTCAAGCGTGACGGCCTGTGCCGCCGGGTGCGCCGGTGTGCCGGACGGCGTCACACGCGGCGTGCCGGAATCTTCCGGCAAGGCGTTGACCTGCCTGCCGGTGGCGTGACGGTCCATAGCGGCCGTGCCGGATCCCGCCGCGCCCGCCGTGCCGGGCAGGGCGGGCGCGGCGGGAGTCCACTGCCCGAGCTCGGGCAGCCCGATTGCCGCGACCGAGGGT